>CAZFWK010000072.1:0-961 GCA_964522555.1 uncultured Peptoniphilaceae bacterium
GACTCGCCTCAGAGTCGCACTTATGGACATCCCCTGATTCCGTCACTGACTCTACTATTCTTCCTAATACTTGGTTTGCAATTTATATACATGAACGACAGTTTCGTTATCACTTTGAAGACCCCGTCCATATCGGATGGGGTCTTTGGTTTACGCGCCAACTTCTGTCAAGATGCTTTTGGTGTACAGATCGTGATAGAGCCCTTTTTTCGCAAGCAGCTCTTGGTGCGTTCCGCTTTCCACAAGCCCTTCTTGCGTGAGCACGAGGATGAGATCCGCGTTTTGAATCGTGGTGAGTCGGTGTGCGATGGTGAGCGTGGTGCGGCCGACGGAGAGTTCATCCAAGGATCTTTGGATATAGCGCTCGCTTCGATTGTCTAAGGCGGAAGTCGCTTCATCCAGTAAGAGAATTGGCGGGTTCTTCAAAAATACGCGCGCAATCGAGATCCGCTGCTTCTGACCCCCCGAAAGCTTGATGCCGCGCTCGCCCACATACGAGTCGAAACCGTTCGGCAACTCCGAAATGAAGTCGTATGCGCCGGCCAATTTAGCCGCCTCTTCCACTTGTTCTCTTGAGGCCTTCGGGTTTCCATAGCGAATATTATCGAAGACCGTCCCCGAGAACAGATACACATCCTGTTGTACCATCCCAATGCTGTTTCGCAGGTCCTGAATCTTGATCTTTCGAATGTCGACTCCGTCCACCGTGATCATGCCTTTGGTGACATCGTAGAAACGGGGGATCAGATTGGTCAAGGTCGTCTTCCCGCCTCCCGACGGACCGACGAGTGCAATGCGCGACCCCTTCGGAATGTGAAGACTCAGATTCTCCAACACGGCTTTTTCCTCTTCCGGGTACGAGAAAGTCACGTCGTGAAAGCGGATGTCTCCGCCAATTTCCGGTTTCGCCACCGCGTCCGCTTCGTCGAAGATTTCGATATCGGTATCCATAATTTCAAAA
>CAZFWK010000072.1:971-8453 GCA_964522555.1 uncultured Peptoniphilaceae bacterium
CGATTCCCGTGAGACCTCTCTGGAATTGCTCCATAAATTGCACGACGCGGCGCACGGTTGCGAGGAGCGTCGTCACATAAAGCGTGTACGCGACCAAGTCGCCCGGGTCGATACTGCCGTTTAGCAAAAACATCCCGCCAACCACGATCACAATCAGGTACATCAGCCCGTCGAACACGCCCGTAACGGTGTGAAAAGCCGCCATATAGCGGTAACTCTTTTGTTTAATTCGAAAAAACGCGTGGTTCCCCTGCTCGAAATTGTCTCTCTCCAGCTCTTCCGCCGCAAAGGACTTCACGACGCGCACGCCTAAGAGCGTATCCTCGATGTCGGCATTAAGTTCTCCGATGTGATGACGCTGCTCTTTAAATGCGCCACGCATCTTGCTGTTGTAGCGGCTCGAGAAGTAGAGCATCAGCGGAATCATAATAAACACCAAAAGCGTTAGCGGCACATTGATCCGAAGCAGCACGATAAATGCGACGACCGCCTTTAAGATGCCGATAAAAAACTCCTCCGGGCAGTGATGCGCAAATTCCGTTACATCGAACAAGTCGCTCGTAATCCGCGCCATGATCTGCCCGACTTTCGTGTTGTTAAAATAAGAAACCGAAAGTTCGGTCAAGTGATTGAAGGCATCTCTTCGCATATCGGTCTCGATCCGCGCCCCCATCACATGGCCCACATTGGCCATATAGTACTGCGCGACGATCTCGATGATGCGCAATACAAAATAAAACAAACCCAGTTTTCCGACTAAGGACAGAGTCAGCGGTTCTCCCGCGCCCAGCCCCGCATTGGTGAGGGTTCGAAAGATCATCGGAAGTACGAGTTCTGTCACGGTCGTAAGCGCCGCACAAAACAAGTCCAAAAATAAAACGCCCTTATAGCGGAACAAATACGGTGCAAATCGCGCCAAAAGCGTCTGAGTACGATACGTTTGATTCATATGGCTGATCAAGCTCTCCTTTCCGGGACGGCGTCGTCCCTTAATCGTTAATCTCTACGAATTTATTTCACTTCGAAAAGATCCAATACGTAGCATATCTATTGTAACAGTATATGTTACATTCATAAGAAGTTCAAACCAAGCCCTCACTTCAATACGACGCTGAATTGCGGTGCTTGGTGAAATCCGATATACTATATAGAGAAAATTTATTTTTACACAGCAAAGGAGACATTATGCGAGAAACATTGGCACACAAAATAATCCGAGAACACCTTCTCCAAGGCGAGATGATTCCCGGCTCGGAGGTCACAATTCGCGTGGATCAAACGCTTACGCAAGACTCTACGGGAACGATGGTCTACCTCCAACTGGATGCCCTGAATCCACCCGCAATCAAAACCGAACTCTCCGTTGCTTACATCGACCACAATCTGATGCAAGCGGGTTTCGAAAACGCGGACGATCACGCTTTTATCAAATCCGTTGCAGAAAAATACGGAATCCTCTATGTAAAGCCGGGTGGCGGCATCTGCCACCAAGTGCATCTGGAGCAATTCGCAAAGCCCGGTAAGACCCTAATCGGATCCGACTCCCACACCCCTACTGCGGGCGGGATGGCTTCGATCGCCATCGGGGCAGGCGGTCTCGACATCGCGCTGGGGATGGCGACAGGCGAATATACGCTGACGATGCCCCAGATCTACGGCGTCGAACTGATCGGTAAGCCCGCTCCCTATGTGAACGGCAAAGATATTATACTGACGGTATTAAAGAACCTCACCGTAAAAGGCGGGGTCGGCTATATCATGGAATACTTCGGCGAAGGCCTTCAGCACATGCCGGTCCCGATGCGGTCCACGATCACCAATATGGGTGCAGAGCTCGGTGCGACCACCTCTATTTTCCCATCCGACGCGAATACGCTCGACTATCTGACAAGACAAAACCGTCCGGGCGACTATGTCGAAATGAAAGCCGACGAAGATGCGGTGTACGACCAAGTGCTTACGATCGACTTATCGGCCGTAAGGCCGATGGTCGCCATGCCGCACAGTCCGGATTCCGTGATCGCGGTATCCGAGATCGAGGGGATCAAAGTCGACCAAGTGGCGATCGGCTCTTGCACGAACTCTTCGTATTCGGATCTCATGCGAGTCGCCCGCATTCTGGAAGGGCATCGCGTCCATCCGGATGTGAGCCTTGTAATCTCACCGGGTTCGGCAAAAATTCTCAAGCTGATGGCAGAAAACGGCGCTTTGGCAACCTATGTGAGCGCCGGCGCTCGAATCTTGGAATCGGGCTGCGGTCCTTGCATCGGCATGGGGCAAGCGCCCAAGTCGGAAGGTGTATCGCTTCGTACTTTCAACCGCAACTTTAGAGGGCGCTCCGGTACGGCGGATGCGAAAGTTTATCTCTTAAGCCCCGAGACGGCGGCGGCAAGTGCCATTACGGGCGTGCTCACGGATCCGTCCAAATTGGATATCGACTTCGACATCCCGATGCCCGACAGTTTCGGTGATATGCCCGAATACCTGATCGAAAACGAAAATGTAAAGCTCGAAACTCCGGTCGAAATGGGGCCGAATATTCAGCCGGTTCCTGTAGCCGTCCCGATCCCCGATGAGCTGGAGGCGCAACTCCTTCTCGTCGCGGGAGACAATGTCACGACCGACGATATTGCCCCTTCGAATGCAAAGCTGCTTCCGCTTCGTTCCAATGTTCCGAAGCTTTCGGAGCATGCGTTCGGAACGCTTTCGCCCGACTTCAAGGCGCGCGCACAAGCAGCCGGAAGCGGTGCGGTTGTAGCCGGCGACAACTACGGCCAAGGCTCGAGCCGCGAACACGCAGCACTCCTTCCGTTATACTTGGGTGTGAAGTTTGTGTTGGCGAAGAGCTTTGCAAGAATTCACCGCTCCAATCTGATCAATGTGGGAATCTTGCCTCTCATCTTCGAAGATGAAGCCGACTATGCAAAACTCGAGCTTGGTCAGACGCTCAAGATCAAAGATATCATCTCGCACCTTACGACAGACGGCCGACTTACGCTCGAAATTGCGGAAACCGGCGCCACGATTCCCGTTCTATGGCAAGGCACTTCTGGCGAAACCGTCACCTTGATCAGCGGTGGGAAACTGCGCATGGCGAAACAAGCCAACGCACAATCGGAATAGAAAGAAGGCCCATATGACGGAAAGCACGCGATTTGCAGAAATGCAGGAACGATTGGTCGGATATCTTCGCCAAAACAGCTATATCGATCCTGCTCTTTATCAAGAACACAATGTCAAGAGAGGGCTCCGTAATTCAAACGGCACCGGGGTTCTCGTCGGCATCACGAAAGTTTCAAACGTAGTCGGTTACCAAATTGATTCGGGAATCAAAGTCCCGGTAGAAGGAAAGCTCTTCTACCGGGGGATCTCTCTCTCCGATCTGATTTCGAATTACGAGAAAGAAGATCGCTTCGGATACGAAGAAGTCGCCTTCTTGCTTCTTTTCGGGAAACTTCCCACGAAAAAGGAACTTGTAGGCTTTAAAGCGCTCCTAACCGAGCAGAGGCATCTCCCCAACTCCTTCGCGGAAGACGTCATCTTAAAGTCGCCTTCCGGAAATATCATGAACAAATTGCAACGCACGATCCTCGCCCTTTACTCGTACGATGACGATCCCGAAGATACCTCGCTTATGAATGTTCTTTTGCAGTCGATCAATTTGGTTGCGAAATTACCCCTGATGATCGGCTACGCGTATCAGGCGAAAAAGCACTACTACGAAGGTCAGTCGCTCGTATTGCATCGACCGATCGAAGGCGGCACAGCCGAGAACATATTGCATTTGATTCGCGCAGATAAAGAATACTCGAAAGAAGAAGCCTTGCTTCTAGACACGCTCCTAATCGTACACGCGGACCACGGGGGAGGAAACAACTCCGCTTTTGCGACGCATGTCGTCTCCTCAAGCGGTACCGACACCTATTCCGCGATCTCGACCGCAATCGGCTCGTTAAAGGGTCCCAAGCACGGCGGTGCAAACTTGATGGTCGCTTCCATGATCGAAGACCTGAAGACCACCGTACCGAATTGGCACGAAAGAGACGCGGTAATGGATTACTTACGAGGCATCTTGAAGAAAGAGCGATTCAATAAAAAGGGGTTGATCTACGGAATGGGTCACGCCGTTTACACGGTGTCGGACCCCAGGGCCCTCCTCTTAAAAGAGAAGGCGGAAGCGCTCGCCAGACAAAAGGGTTTCGACAAAGATTTCGAACTCCTCGACAATATCGAAAACTGCACGATCGAACTGATGGCGGAAAAGAATCGCCTGATTTGCGCAAACCTCGACCTCTACGCAGGCCTCGTCTACCAAATGTTGGGCATTGACAGCGATTTGTATACGCCGATGTTTGCACTGGCAAGACTCGTCGGCTGGTGTGCTCACCGACTCGAGCAGGTGCAAGACGACAAAATCATGCGCCCCGCCTACGTAACCCTAACCCGCCCCCGCCCCTATATCCCGGTAGTGGAACGAACCGAATAATCGACAAAAACGGCTTGCACATCGCAAGCCGTTTTAAGTTTGTAGACAAAGTCAAATGCACTGAATGGTTTTGTATAAATCGTGACTCCATCAGGGGGGTCCAACGCGCTCCAGCTGATACTTCGTCCTCTCGATCGATAGAGAAGAAGGTGAGGACTCGTCTCAGAGTCGCACTTATGGACACCCCTGACTCCGTCACTTACACTACGATTATTCCAGTACATCATTTGCAATTGTTATACATGAATTGTCAGTTTGTCTACACTCTGACGGCTTGCACACCGCAAGCCGTTTTTTAATTCTCTTCTTGCATAGTTCTAAAAGTCTGATAGGCGATGAAGATATCTTCTTGTACGAAAACTTGGAAAGTTCCGCCGTTGTTTTCGGTGAAGGACTTCGAGATCGCCAGGCCTAGCCCGCTTCCCTCTTCGGATCTCGAGATGTCGCCTCGCACAAACCTGGAAAGGATCTCCTCTTCATCGAAATCCAATGGATACGCCGATACATTTTTCATCTTCAGATGCGCCGTACCCGACTCCTCCACGAGCGTCAAGAAAATTCGGGTTTTGGGCATCGCGTATCGGAGTGCGTTGTCGATCAGATTTTGCAACACGCGATACAAATGCTTTCCGTCCGCGTAGACGTAAACGGGTTCATCGGGGAGTTTTTGTACGATTTGCAGCCCGCTTTGGTCGATTTTATCTTGCAAATCCGCGATGGTCTGTCGGATCAGTACGCAATAGTCGAGGATTTCTTTATTCACATCGATCGCACCGCTCGTACTCTTCGAAAGGTCGAAAAGATCCGAGACAATCCCCTTCAACCGGAGCGATTTATTTTGCAACACGCTCACATAATCTTTCGCGGCATCGGACATCTCTTCATCCTGCAAGAGATCCACATATCCGATGATCGAGGTCAGCGGGGTGTTGAGGTCATGGGAGACATTGGTGATGAGATCTACTTTCATCCGCTCGGAGGTCAGCTGTTCCTGCACGGCGACATGGACGCTGTCGTCGATCTTTTTCAAGATGTCGTAAGTGAGATATAACGTAAAGACAAAGAGTCCCAACTCCACAAATACGAAAATGTACGTATGAAGGTAAAAAACCGTAACGACCAAAATCCAACCCACACTGACGACCAAAAACCCGATCAAAATCCGCAACACCCGGAAGGCTTCGGGCGTCCGTCCCTGGGGCCCGACTGCCATAAAGCGGATTCCGAGAAGTACCTGCCCCATGACGGAATGTCGGAAAAATGTGCCTGTTTTGAGCTTTCGTATGAGCCACAATCCCAACAACCAAAGCGCGCTGATCATCGCGACAAGCAGCGAAGAGACCCACCACCTACCCGATCCGGGCGGCGGGAGGGAGATTTCATCCAGCCGGTATAGGAGGAGTTGAATCGACCCGTATCCCAATACCGCGACCGCCAAAAGCAAAAGTTCTGTCGGAATCCGGTCAACCTTACGACTTTTGAGGGCACCCGTCTCGGATCTCCCGACAACGGCTATTTGTTCAACCAATAAAAGGATGAGCAAGATGCTTTGGGTGATCAGTCGCTTTTCGTTATCTTGCATCCGATTTTCGCTCGCTGCCCATTCGTCGACCTTTTTGTCGATCCATTGATCCGAGAAGGCGATCGTCATATCCGGTGTTTCCGCCGCATTCACGGGGATCGAAAGCCCCGTACGAAAGCCTCGGCTGAATTGGACCGCATCCCCTTCGATTTTGACGGCATATTTATAGCGATCAAACATTCCTTCCGAATCACCCTCGGACGTGTACTCTCCACGTCGTCCGGTGACGGTAAACTCAAATTCCCTTGCCGTTTGCCCAAGGCGTTCTTGTAAATAGTCTTCGGTCACTTGCTCGATCGCTTGCGTCGCATCCTTCGAAGCGCCGTTGGGCGCCTCAAAATAATTGTAACCGTAATACATATACTCACGCATGAGAAGGATTCTGGTTTCGATCGACTGGAGCAGGGTGATCATAAGCACTGTGGTTACGATAAACAGAGCCGTCTTATAGAGTCCGCTTCCCCTAACTCGCTTCAATTTTATATCCAACACCCCACACCACCTTTATATACTTCGGTTGATCTCGACTTTTTCCCGTATTCTGGAAATATGTACCATGATGAGATTGTCCACGCGGTAGGGTTCGCTCTCCCATACGGTTTGATAGATATCTTCAGCCGAAAAGACGCGCCCGGGGTTTCGCAGAAGGAGGTCTAAGATCCCAAATTCTTTTGCCGTGATCTTGACCACTTCTCCGTCCACTGTAAGGCTTCTCTTCTTTGTGTCCAACTGCAGCCCGCCTACCCGAATCACGGTAGAAGATGGGTCGTGTGCATAATCGCCAAGCCAAAGGAATCTTCTAAGATTGCTCTTTACCCGCGCGATCAACTCCTGCGGATTGTAAGGTTTTGTAATGTAGTCGTCGGCTCCAAGCGATAGTCCCGTGACTTTATCCCGTTCCTGCGTTTTGGCCGACAAAATAATGACCGGAATATTCTTCTTCTCTCGGATCTTCATCAGCGCGGAAAGCCCGTCCATTTTGGGCATCATGATATCTAAAAGGATGAGTTGCACATCGTGTTTCATCGCGGCATCCAATGCATCGATCCCGTCATGAGCTTGCACCGTCTGAAATCCCTCTTTCTCCAATAGAAGGCAAATCGCGCGCGAAATTTCTATATCATCGTCAACAACTAAAACAGTGGCGTTCATATTCATCCCTCCATTTTTAGTATATCACAGGGGTATTCTGAAGAACCGAATGATACCTTACACAATTCTGACAATTAAAAACCTGCAGATTTTCTTCTGCAGGTTTGAGTGTAGACAATCCTCTAGTTCGTGAATATCAATAGCGAACGATGTCTAGAATAATCGTAGAGTCAGTGACGGAATCAGGGGATGTCCATAAGTGCGACTCTGAGGCAAGTCCTCACCTTCTTCTCTATCGATCGAGAGGACGAAGGCGAGGTGG
>CAZFWK010000073.1:0-8218 GCA_964522555.1 uncultured Peptoniphilaceae bacterium
TCCGACGAAATCAGCTTCACATTGAGAAGCTTGATATACAACAGGGTGATGACCCCGACGGCCACCGCCATCAAGAGCACCATTGCAGACCCGAAGCCGAACCTTGTCTGTGCAAACATGACTTTGTACGCATATACCGAGATCGACTCGGTCGAACCGCCCGGCCCGCCTCCCGTGAGGACATAGATAAGGTCGAAGATCCGAAAGGCATCGAGGGTACGAAAGAGAAGCGCCACAAAGATCGAAGATTTCAAAAGCGGCAAAGTGATGTATCGGAACTGCTCGAGCTTGGTCGCCCCTTCCAGCGACGACGATTCGTAAAGCGAATCCGGGATCACTTGAAGGCCCGCTAACAGCAACAGCGCCATATACGGCGTGGTCTTCCACACGTCCGCGATGACGATCGCCCAAAAGGCTCCGCCCGAGGTCGTAAGAAGTTGCGCAGGTGAGTCGACCAATTGCATTGCCGAAAATAGATGCGCGATAATTCCGCTCGAACCGTTATAGAGATAGCTCCAGATGAGCGCTGCCACCGATGTGGGAATTGCCCACGGGATCAACGAAACCGTGCGGATGATGCCCTTGCCGCGCATGGATTGGTTCATGATCATCGCGAGCGCAAGCCCCAGTACGAGTTCCAAAGACACCGAAATAAAGGTGAATACGAGCGTGAAGATCATCGTGCTTCGCACGCGTGAATCGCCGATTACGCGGGTAAAATTGTCCGCCCCGCTATAATTCGAAGTGATGATCGTCTGGGAGTAATCGGAGGCGACCGCTTTCGCGTCCGCTTCGGAGTAGAAGGGCTCGTCTTGTTCATACAAAGTAGCGAGCGATGCTTGAATTTCCTTTTGCATAAGCAGCACTTTCTCTTGTACCGGTGCTTCCACTTCGACGATCGCTTCCATCTTCGGCGATGCGACCTCGTCCTTTAAAAAGTTGTCGAATGCGTCCACTTTCTGCCGTACGGCTTCGGTGAGCGCTTTGGTTTCCGGCTTTTGAATCACGCTGTCCTCGATATCCATAAAGTATAGGATATAGCGATTATTCTCCTGATTCAGCGGGATATTGATCGCATCTTTCGTGTAGATCTCATTTTTCGTTTGATTGTTGAGTTGCAGGTCGAAAAATGAATAGCGAAGTGACCCTGCGATCGGCAAGATCGAAAACAGAAAGATAAACACGACAGCGGGTAGTATCAAGAGATAGGGGGTCATCTTGTCGACCCCTCTTGAGAGTCTGTTCATAATCCCTCCTATGAAAGAAAGGCTTCAGCAAATGCCGAAGCCTCAGCCTGTTGACAAACCCCTAGTTCATGAATATCAATTGCAAACCATGCATAGGTTAGTACATAGCGTAAGTGACGGAGTCAGGGGATGTCCATAAGTGCGACTCTGAGACGAGTCCTCACCTTCTTCTTTATCGGTCGAGAGGACGAAGTATCAGCTGGCGACGTACGCGAGGAATACGAGCGTATTCCACGGAGGCGTTGGACTCCCCTGATGGAGTCACGATTTATGCAAACCCAATCAGTTCATCTGACTTTGTCTACAGTTTAACGCCGGGTTCCCCTCGACGCGATTTGATTCTCCCGGCTGCAATTTTTGAAATCACACGAAAGCCGAATCGACCCGATCCTACCGTCGTCGACGCATCCGTACTGCGGATTCACCTTTCGAATGTTACAAAAGACGCTCCGATATCCTACTCGTCTTCGCTGCAGTTCTCTTTTGTTCCCAACAACCTCTTCCATTGCGAAATCGCTTCTCGAATCGCAACCTCGCCGGCGACATGATCCCGGTTCTCGATCGCATCCAGTATGGCCTTGTGGACTCTCAGCGATTCTCGCATATGATCTTCAAAGTCGACCTCTTGGCAATGCGCGGGTAAGTACAGTTCCATGATGTACATATACATCACCTTCAGCGTTTGGTTATTCGCACCATCCGCCATCGCTTCGTGAAAGCGCAGTTCTGTCGATTGGATCTGCTCAAATGAAAACAGTCCGTCCGCAACTAAAGTCTCCTGTACATCCACACACGAGCGGATTGCGCGTATCTGCCCCTTGGTAGCCTTATCCACGCACAAATGCATGATCCCTCGCTCGATCAGTTCCCGGATTTCGGCCAGCTCCGATGTGTTCCGCTCTTTTTTCACGATCTCGAGCATCATCCGCTCAACCATGGAATAACCCACATTGTCTACGATATAGGTTCCGTCGCCACGTCGGATATCTACAACTCCTAGAGCGGAAAGGATCTTCATCGCCTCCCGGACGGAGCCACGGCTGACATTCAGCGAATTTGCAATTTCCATTTCATTCGGCAACCGATCTCCTACCTTTATTCGGTCGTTGATCAAGAGCGTCTTAATCGAATGGATGACAATATCGGTGGCGGATACCTTTTGATAGGGATTTTGTTTCTCCAACAGCTCTACGGTGCTTGAAAGCATTTTCTCCATGATAGCTCCTCTCTAGTTACATTATGAACAGTATAACACACTGAACTGTCGGGAATCACATCCTATGTCAATTGTGTTAATAAAGTGTAAAATCTCGTTTGCTTTTTTCGAAATCTTGCAGTATACTATTGTCTATGATTGATCAGCGGGGTGTAGCGCAGTCCGGTAGCGCACGTGGTTTGGGACCATGGGGCCGGGGGTTCGAATCCTCTCACCCCGACCAGTAAATCATTCATAGCGGGGTGTAGCGCAGTTCGGTAGCGCACTTGGTTCGGGACCAAGGGGCCGGAGGTTCAAATCCTCTCACTCCGACCAATTGAGACCTTAGGGTCTCTTTTTGTTTGCCAACAAACAAAACCGCGAAGAGTCGCGATCTTTCGATCGCTCTTCGCGGTTTTTTTGTGCATCTTCCTTGATTCCGACCCCTAAATCGCGAGCACTACGTCGCGCGCCTCGGAAGTCGCTTCGATGATATGCCTCGGGCGAATCGCATCGCCGATTACGCGAACGTCTACCTTGTCCTTTAGCGCTTCCGCCAGAGCATTGTTCGAACGGAGCCCGATCGAGATTATTGCCGTGTCGCAGGGAATCAGCTCTTGCTTGCCGTCTTTCTCCACGATCACGCCTTCTTCTTTGATCTCTACCAGTTTTGTTCCCACATGAGGTGTGATCCTCGGGTTGCTGTGTACCATCCCTACCAATGACATTTCGTTTACGATGAACACCGGCTCGGGCAGAAGCTTGCCTTGCATCTCGATGAGATCGACGGTCTTGCCGCGCGTCTGCGTCAGGTGCTGCGCCAGCTCACAGCCTACCAATCCACCACCGATGATCGCAAGGTGTTCACCCAGTGTCGCTCGGTCGAGCATCGCATCGATTCCGTTTACGACATTCGGTCCGTCGATTCCCGGGAGATTGGGGATGAGCGGTCTTGCACCGGTCGCCATGATCACGACATCGTAACCGCCTGCGAGTACATTTTCTTCGGTGGCCTCCTTGCTGAGCTTATATGGAACCCTGTTTTTAGCCATTTGTAACTTGAAGAAGTTCACCAAGTCGTCTACCTCGAGCTTAAAGTCCGGCTTTCCTGCGGCGATCGTCATTCCGCCCAGCGATGCCGACTTCTCCCAGAGCTCGACCTCGTGCCCGGCTTCTTTCGCGTCGAGAGCCGCTTGCATTCCTGCGGGTCCTCCGCCGATCACGAGTACTTTTTTCGGAGAATCGGTCTTCTTGATGACTTTCGTCGTCTCGTAGCCGACCTCGGGATTCACGGTGCAAGTCATGTGATTGCCCGCGCTGATCGCAGCCAAGCAGCCTTCGTTACAGCCGATACAGGGGCGAATCTCATCCGCTCTTCCTTCTGCCGCTTTCACCACGAAATCCGGATCCGAAAGCAGGGTACGCCCGATAATCAGCGCATCGCATTTTCCTGCTTGAAGCGCGTATTCACCCTTCATATTGTTGCCGAGCTTTCCGTCGGTTGCCACGGGTACGGTTACGACTTTCTATACGGCCGCACTGCTTCTGAGTTGCTTGACTTGCTCTTGTAAGTACGTCGGCGGCATGACGCGAGGCCATTGCTCGTAGCAGCCCGCATCGACGTGCAACATGTGAGCACCCTGTTCTTCCAACCAAACGGACAATTGCAGGCCTTCATTTTCGAGTGTACGGTACCCTTCCCCTTCCTGATAGTGCTCGGGGCAGTACTTGATGATCAGCGGGAAATCTTCTCCCATTACATCCTTAAAGATCTCGATGAGCTCTTTTAAGAAACGCGTGCGGTTTTCAAACGATCCACCGTATTCGTCTGTTCTGCGATTCCATGCGGGGGTCAAGAACTGGTCGATCAAGTAGCCGCCGTACGCTTGAAACTCAACCGCGTCGACGCTTGTGGTCTTAAGGACTTCCAGCGTTTTTCGAAAGCCTACTTGTAGATCTTTAATCTGCTCGACCGTGATCTCTTGGCAAATCGTGCCGGGCATAAAGAACGCGGTGTTCTCCGAGGGAGAAAGCGGTACGCTGAGTCCCTTCGCCGGCTCGCCTACGCGCCCCAGGCCTGCCGTCATTTGGATACAGAATTTACAATCGTGCTTATGAACTGCCTCGATGATCTTCTCGAGATCGTCGCGATTCTCTTCTGTCAGGCAGCACATCGGGCCGGGATCTTCTAGAGCATCCGTCATCACGGCGTTCAGAAGCACCATTCCCGTTCCGCCTTGCGCTCTGCGCTCGAAGTACGCACGCGCCTGATCGGAGAACCCGTCCATCACAAAGGCCATCGGGGCGAAGAAGATTCGGTTTTTTACGGTCAAATTGGATATTTGAATCGGTTCCAACATTTTCATGGTTATTTCTCCTCTCAATCGAAACTAAAATGTAAGTACGGCTTTTACGATCTTCCCGGCGTGTAAATCTTCTACCGCTTGGTTGATCTCTTCAAAGGGATAGTAAGTAATCATCTTTTCGAAGGGGAATCTTCCTTCTTTGTGGTAGCGAACCATCTCCGGGATAAAGTCTTGTGTCTTGGCATAGCCGGCACTCACTCCCGCTACATTCAAACCGCCGATTACCATATCGATCGGAGATACTTTCATCTCGGGTGCAATTGCAAGCATGACCATGGTTCCCATGCGCGCCAATGCCTTAAATCCGTTGTCGATAACCGTTTGGTCGCCCGTGGTGTCTACAAAATATTCGACACCGTAGCCTGTAATCTCTCTGACTTGATCCGCGAAATCTACATTCCCTTCGTTGCAAATCACATGGGTTGCACCGAATTCCTTCGCCTTCTCCGCTTTTTCAGGGATAATCTCGACACCGATGATGTTTTTGCAGCCTGCGATCTTTGCACCCATAATGGCGGAAATCCCAACCGAACCGCATCCGACTACGACGATCGACTCATGAGCTTGGGGCTTCAGATAGTTAATGACAGTACCGGCGCCTGTAATAATTCCGCAAGCAAGCGGGCTGAGCATCTTTAAGTCGACATCTTCGTCCACTTTCGTAACGACGTGATGGTGGCAGACCGAGTATTCCGAGAAACCGGCCATCCCGTAGAAGCTGTTAATCGGCTTTCCGTCTTTTGAGATCCGTGTCGTTCCGTCGAGCATCTTGCCTTCGCCCATAATCCCCGGGATCAACTCGCAGTTGCTGAAGTGACCCATCTTACAGCTGCGGCACTCTCCGCAATACGTCTGCCCGAGCACGACATGGTCGCCCGGCGCGAGATGCTTGATATTGGAACCGACCTTCTCGATAATACCCGAACCTTCATGCCCAAGCACGATCGGTAACGTCGCCACATATCCCGCTCTTCCCGCCTCATCCGTCAGGCACATACTAGCCGAAACATTGCGAACCAATACCTCATCCGCCTTAGGCTCCGCCTCTAAATCTACAGTTTCGATCACATAAGGATCATTAGGCTCATAACAAACAGCTGCTTTAATTTTCATTTTTTTCTCCTTTTTCATTTGTTTTTAGGTTTATACTGCTACTTCACGGTGACGGGTGCGATATTCCACCACTGATCTTTTGGGAAACACGTATCCTTTTATCGGATGACATAGTTTATCCCATCTCCAACGTTTTCATAAAGCTATTCGACTATATCCTCTTGTTTCCATCAAAAACCCCGCTTACACCTCCCCATCTCGAGTGTTGTACTTAAGTCTTATACTATGGTCATTATAGTTTGCTAATTCTCGCTTGTCAATAGCTATTTTGATAAAAAACGTTTGATTCCGCATTTGCGTTCCTGCGGATTTGAATAAATGCTTCGATTGTGCTACTATTCATATGGATAAAGATACACCTTTAACTCGAAAAAGCGCCATAATCAATG
This sequence comes from uncultured Peptoniphilaceae bacterium, assembly GCA_964522555.1. Classification (GTDB taxonomy): domain Bacteria; phylum Bacillota; class Clostridia; order Tissierellales; family Peptoniphilaceae; genus JAAYQA01. Next base: position 6,311 of record CAZFWK010000073.1, read on the forward strand.
GCGATTGAATAACTAATCATACAATTTGAAAGGATTCTGAACGTGAAGAGAAAGAAAACAAAATTGCAAATTCAAAGTGAGATGACGAGAGAAAAAATATTTATTGCTGCGATTACTGCCATTGAAGAAATGGGTTACTATTACATTACCGTGGAAGATATCTGCGAAAAGGCAGGCGTGTCCAAAGGCACGTTCTATGTGCACTTCCGTTCGAAAGAAGACATCGTGCGCTTAAGCTTCGAGCAGCGACTGGGAGATTTTATGGAGAGTGCTATCGAAGAGTATAATGAAGCCTATCCCGAGGCCACCCCTCTCGATCGCCTGCGCTCATATCTCCTCTCGTATTGTCGCTTTGCAGAGGAATTGGGAAAAGAGATGGTTACCTTATCGATCCATCTCGACCTGATTGCGGAGAATCCGACTCTTGGCGAGCTCATGAAGGAGCGGTCTTTCTTACCCGAGCTTGTGGATATCGTCGAGAAAGGTCTTTCCGAAGGGGCTTTTCGCGATTCCTTAACGCAAAAGGAAGTCATCGAACAGATCGACGCTTTTGTGATTGGCCGCTATTTAGTCTGGAGCCTGTCCCCCGATTCTTCCGACATTGTAGAGTCCGCCACTACTTTCGTGGACTGCTTATTAAACGGTCTGGTGACTGCTCCGGGTACTTCACCTGATCTTTAAATAATCAACCATCGCATTTTACTTGACTGTGGTAAAGTTCCTTTGTATGGCATCTTCGGATGTCAAAAAACCTTTAGGAGGGTAAAATGAACAAGCACATGGGTAAGAAGATCGCGGCAATTTCTTTAGCGGCGATGATCACGATTGCATCCTTCCCGATGCACGCTTTTGCGGCACCATTCGCACAGGAAACGGAATACGAACTGGATTACATAATTTCGAATCCGTACGAAACCGTTAATTGGGAATCTTTCAGCCAGTACAAGGCGGATTTCCACGCGCACTCGAGAAACTCGGACGGCGGAAATCTCACCAGCGAAATAGTGGAAGACCACTATGCGAAGGGTTTCGACATCTTGGCGATGACCGACCACAACTACACGACCAAAGGCTGGGAGAATGCGGGTCAAGGTCCGGTTACACTTGAAAGAAAAGCGGAAATCGAAGCCGGTGTCGGCCGTGACGGTCGCGGTATGCTCGACTTTTCCTATTCGAACGAGCAATCCAGAACTGACCACATCAACACTTTCCTAGTCGACTGGAACAATTCTTCCGGCGCAACCATGGCCAATACCCTTGCAATGGCGGAAGCGCTGGGCGGTTTCTCCCATATCAATCATATGGGTCGATACACCGGCTATAGCAGCTCGGCTCCCGCGAACAACCCCACTCAAATCAAAAAATACACCGATCTTCTGACCGCATACGGCTCTTGCGTAGGGATGGAAATCATCAACAAGATCGACAACGAATCCCGTTACGACCGCATCCTGTGGGATAATATCCTAAAAGTCATGATGCCCGAGGGAAGAAATGTATGGGGCTTCTCAAACGACGATACCCACAGCTTGAATGCTACAGGCTATTCCTTCAATATGATGCTGATGCCGGAGCTTACGATCGCTTCTACCCGTGAAGCGATGGAAAACGGAACCTTCTACGCTGTATCGCGCGTATCGCGTGTAGACGGGATCAACGCAACCTTGCCGAACGGCAACAATATGCCGGGAAGCGGAAACAGCTCGACCGTGTATCTGTTGGAACAATCGACCCCGTCCATTACGGATATCGTAGTTGACCAAGATGAAAATGCGATCACGATCGCGGGCAATGACTATCAAACCGTAGAGTGGATCGCAGACGGTAAAGTGATCGCGGAAGGAAACAGCCTGGACCTAAACGATCATGAAGACGCAGTCAACTCTTATGTTCGCGCACAACTGAAGA
>CAZFWK010000074.1:0-8153 GCA_964522555.1 uncultured Peptoniphilaceae bacterium
GAGAGATCATCTACGAGATCGGCGGCGGAATCCCGAACGATAAAGAGTTTAAAGCCGTACAAACCGGCGGACCTTCGGGCGGTTGTATCCCGGTGGCTCATCTGGACACCCCGGTCGACTTTGAATCGCTTGCAGAACTGGGCTCTATCATGGGTTCGGGCGGGATGATCGTCATCGACGAAGACAACTGCATGGTCGACATCGCGCGCTTCTTCTTAGACTTTACGGTCGACGAGTCCTGCGGAAAGTGTACCCCTTGCCGCGAGGGCACGAAGAGAATGCTCGAGTCTTTGGAAAGACTGACGGAAGGCAAGGGCAAAGAAGGCGATATCGAAGAACTGCTCGAATTGGGCGAATCCATCATCGACTCGTCGCTGTGCGGACTGGGGCAATCGGCTCCAAACCCCGTCGTCTCCACGATTCGCTTCTTCCGAGACGAATACGAGGCGCATGTGAGCGACAAAAAATGTCCGGCGGGTGCTTGTAAGGCGCTTGCGGAGATCTTTATCACGGATAAATGTATCGGCTGTACGAAGTGTGCGCGCGTTTGCCCGGTGTCTTGTATCACAGGAAAAGTAAAAGAGCTTCACGTGATCGACCAAGAGGCTTGCATCAAGTGCGAAGCTTGTATGGAAGCTTGCCCGGTTCAGGCGATTATAAAAAGGTAGGAGCCAAAATGAATATAAATCTGAAGATAGACGGGAAACCCGTAAGCGTAGCGCCCGGCACGATGGTAATCGAAGCGGCCAAAAAGGTCGGCGTCAAAATCCCCGCGCTTTGCTACGATAAAAACCTTCCGATCGTGAGCTCTTGCAGGATCTGTGTGGTCGAAATCAAGGACAATCGTAAGTTGATGACCGCATGCTCCACAAAAGTTTATGAAGGAATGGAAGTCCTCACAATGACCGATCGGCTCGTCCGGATCCGAAAGTCGATCCTGCGAATGCTGTTGGACAATCATCCCAATGACTGCCTGACCTGCCAAAAGGCGGGCGAGTGCCTCTTACAACAATACGCTTACGACTATGATGTGCAGTTCAGAATCCACGACGGTGCGAGAAGAGGCGAAGAGGTCGCGCAGTTTACGGACACTTCCAGCCCCTTTATTTTGCGGGATGAAAGCAAGTGCATCCTTTGCGGAAAGTGCGTGCGCACCTGCGGACAAGTGCCGGATCGCCAAGTGCTTTCCTTTGCGGAACGCGGATTCAACACGCATATCGCAGCCGACGCACAGCAGTCGTTCGAAGAATCGACCTGCGTTTCCTGCAACCGCTGTGTATCCGTATGCCCGGTAGGCGCTCTGATCGACCGTAAGCTCTACGAGACGAGAATCAGAAGCTGGAGCGGTTCGAAGAAGGGCGTAAAATGCCGCGCGTGCGACTACGGCTGTAACTTCGAAGTGCTGAAAGACCAAGGCCAGATCGCGGTTCGTGCAAAGGAACCGGCAAACGGAAGGCCGCTCTGCCTGCGCGGACGCCTATTTACCGAAGCCGAGCACAATCCGAACCTGAGCCCCAAAACTTACAAAAAAATCGAAACCAAAGAAGGACGTCGCTTCGTGGAAACCACCTGGCAATCGGCGCTTTCCTTGGATACGGTACTCAAAAATTTACCCAAAGCGGATGATGTAAAATGAAACTCATGATCAACGGAAAAGAAGTGACGGCCGAAGCCGGCCGTTCGCTTCTGGAGATTTGCGAAGAGCTGGGGATCCACGTCCCCACGCTTTGCTACGACGAGCGGCTCAAGCCCGAAGGGGCTTGCAGGCTCTGCGTCGTAGAAGATAAAAAGCGCGGGAATCTCGTTCCGGCTTGTGCCACGATGGCACACGAGGGTATGGAGATCGAAACCGATACCGCCCGCGTACACGCGTCCAGAAAGACCAATCTGGACTTGCTCTTTTCCAATCACCCGAACGACTGCCTCACCTGCGGCGCATCGGGCGCCTGCAAGCTGCAGGACTATTGCTATACGTACGGCGTCATCGACGGGAGTTACCGAAACGGCGTCAGAAGATTGGCCCCAACGGACGAGAGCAACAAATTCTACACCTACGACCCCGACAAGTGCATCCTCTGCGGGAAGTGCTATCGCGTATGCAATGAGCTGCAATGCACCGATGCGATCGGGCTGTCCGAGCGCGGGTTTGCAACGAAAGTGACCGCTCCCAACGACGCCGGGCTCAGCAACTCCAAATGCGTATCCTGCGGAAACTGCGTAGCGGTTTGCCCGACGGGAGCGCTTCTTCCCAAGAATCAAAATTTCCGTTACTTTAAAGTCAAAAAGACGAAGACGACTTGCAGCTACTGCGGCGTAGGGTGTCAGATTGACGTGCTCACGGAAGGCGAAAAGATCGTCGGCGTCGAGCCGCACTTCGGGCAAAAGGCGAACGACGGGCTGCTTTGCGTAAAAGGGCGCTTCTCGTGGCACTTCATCCAGCATCGAGACCGCTTGAAGACCCCGCTGATCAAAGAAAACGGCGCGTTTCGCGAAGCGAGCTGGGAGGAAGCCCTCGATCTGGTCGCGAGCAAGATGAAGACGATCAAAGAGGAATCCGGCCCCGACGCGATTGCGGGCTTCAGTTCCGCACGTTGCACCAACGAAGACAATTACCTCTTCCAAAAACTGCTCCGCGCAGGTGTCGGCACGAATAATGTCGATCACTGCGCCCGTCTCTGACACGCTTCCACAGTTGCAGGTCTTGCAACGACACTGGGAAGCGGCGCGATGACGAATACAAACGCGGAGATATCCGATTCCGACTGCATTTTCGTAATCGGCTCGAACACGACGGAAAACCACCCCGTATTGGGAACGCGGATGATCCGCGCACACCGAAAGGGCGCGAAGCTGATCGTAGCGGACCCGAGAAGGATCCCCTTGGCAGACGAGGCGGACCTCTACTTGCCGGTACGCCCGGGCACCAATATCGCCCTGATCCACGCGATGTGCAATGTGATCCTGGAAGAAAATCTATTGGACACGAAATATATCGAAGAAAGAACGGAAGGCTTCGAGTTTTTTGAAGAAGTCGTCCGAAAATATACACCCGAATATGTCGAACCGATCACAGGCGTTCCGGCGGAAGACATCCGCACTGCTGCGCGCTGGTATGCGGAAGCGAACGCCGCGGGAATCTACTACGCGATGGGCATCACCCAGCACTCGAGAGGAACGCACGGCGTAATGGCGCTTTCGAACCTGGCGTTGATGACGGGCAATATCGGAAAGTACGGCGCGGGAATCAACCCGCTCAGAGGGCAAAACAATGTACAAGGCGCCTGCGACATGGGCTGCCTGCCTTCCGACCTGCCGGGCTACCAAAAGGTCATCAAGCCCGCGGTAATCGAGAAATTCGAGGCGGCATGGGGTGCGAAACTCTCCCCGAAAGTGGGGCTTACCCTCTCCGAAATCGTCGACGGTCTCACCGACGATACGATTCGGATGCTCTTTGTATTCGGGGAAAACCCGGTCGTATCCGACCCCGACACGAACCACATCCGCCATGCGATGGAACATGCGGAATTCATCGTCGTGCAGGACCTCTTCATGACGGAGACGGCGGAATATGCCGATGTCATCTTGCCGGCGGCTTCCTTTGCCGAAAAAGACGGCACCTTTACGAATACCGAAAGGCGCGTCCAACGGGTTCGCCAAGTGATCCGCCCTGTGGGCAACAGCCTCCCGGACTGGAAGATCTTCGCGATGCTCTTGGAACGCATGGGGATTCCGGCGGACTACAAGCGGCCTTCGGATATCATGAAGGAGATCGCTGCGGTGACCCCGTCTTATGGGGGCATCACGTATGATCGAATCGAAGAAGAAGGCATTCAGTGGCCTTGCCCGACTCCAGACCACCCCGGCACACCGATCCTCCACGTGGAGGCGATCAGCCGAGGGCGCGGGCTCTTTGCGGACTTCGAATACGAGGATCCGTTTGAGCTGACCAGCCACGACTACCCCTATGTACTCACCACAGGACGCGTGCTGTACCACTACCATACGCGCACCATGACCGGTCGCACCGAAGCGCTCAATGAGATCTCGGGGCACTCCTATGTGGAGATACACCCGGAAGACGCGAGCCGTTTGGGGATCGCCGACAACGATGTGGTCGTGATCCGCTCCAGGCGCGGGTCGATCGAGACGGTAGCAAAAGTAACCGACCGAATCGAACCGGAGATCCTGTTTATTCCGTTCCACTTCGCGCAAGGCGCCAATGTGCTCACGCATAGCGCATTAGACCCGATCGCAAAGATTCCGGAGCTGAAGGTGGCGGCCGTACAGATCTACAAGAAAGGACTCACGGATGAACGCAGAGTATGCTAATATCTTAAAATATGCGATGCAGATGGAGAAGGAAGGCGCGGAATTCTTCCTGACTCAAAGCCAGAGATTCCAAGATGCGACGACCAAGTCGCTCTTCGAAAAGCTCTCGCGGATCGAGGAGACGCACTACGATTATTTGGAACAGAAGCTTGCCCACTATACGGAAGGGAATCTCACGATCGACGAGATCCCGCAAGACTTTTTGGATCAAACCGAAACCGACATCTTCCAATCGAGAGCAAAAAGCGAACACTTAAACACGACTTTGGTCGAGAGCGACGTGCCGGATATGACGATCCTGCGCATGGCGTATCTGATCGAAAAGGACTTCGCGGAGTTTTATGAAGAAGCGCGCGACTATGTCGAAGACGAAACCCTAAAAGCGCTCTTTGAGCAGCTTTCCGTATGGGAAAAGGGGCATGAGTCGCTGTTTAAGAAGGAATACCGAAGGCTCATGAAGGAGTATATGACGCTACCCTGGGGCGGATAAGATGCGCTTCGGAACGGCGATCCTATTGGCAGGCGGCAAAAGCCTGCGAATGGGATTCGACAAACAGAGCATCAAAGTAGAAGACCGCTATCTCGTACAAGAGATAGCGGCCTCTCTTCATGCGGACTTTTCGCAAATCATCGCGGTTACTAACGAAGGCCTCTACTATGAAGGCCTCCCGATCACGATTACAAAGGATGTCTTGCCTTCGGAAGGGCCGCTATCCGGCATTCATGCGGGTCTCCTGTTGTCAGAGTCGGAGTATGCCTTTGTGCTCGCATGCGACATGCCCTATTACTGCCGCGGGTATTCACAGAAGTTGCGAGAACTCCTACTACCGGAGTCCGCAGGCATCATCACCTCGCTCGACGGAGGAAAGATCGAACCGTTCCACGGGTACTATCACAAGAGCCTCGTACACCCGATCGAAGAGGCGCTTGCAAGCGGCAAGCGAAAGATCCGAATCGTCGCGGAAGAAAACGAAATGCAAATGGTGCCGATCTCGGTGGCCGAGTCATTCAGCCCCGAACGGAGCATGTTCCAGAATCTGAACACCGAATCGGATTTACGGGAGTTTCTCGAAGCAAGGGAAAGTGTTCGTCGTTCACCTTGCGAATAATTCTACGATATTGTAAAATAGAATAACATGCAGTGCAATACTGTATACTGGGCAATTGATAAAGAAGATAGGCAGTGTAGTGAAGGAGAGGCCGGTATGTCACTTGAGGCCATATCCTGGCCGCAATCGCTTCTTACCAAGCGCAAGTACATTCGCTTGGAGAAGCTTTGCATGAGTCTTGCATTACATTTTTGAACTACATCAAAATGTGCAAGGCTTGCAAGCGGTCCGTGAGCGTGCCGAAAGGGACATGCCGGACTCGACTGAACGGACTTTGTCGATGATCAGATAGGCAGTGCAATACTGTATGTAAATAGCTGAAATGTTCAGCTACTCGTATCGAGTTCGTGTACCTAAAGCGACAGCCAAGGTCTCGAACCGCGGGTTGTTTTAGAAATGAAACAGCCTCCCGTGTTTGGAAAGAGACGAGTGGAGTAGGACGTCTCTCCCTACATGGCAAGAAAAGGGGGAAATGAGAATGAAGAAACAAAGATGGATGCTCACCGCGCTCATGCTGGCACTCGTACTTATGCTTGCAGCATGCGGTGGAGGCGGAGCGGCAACGGAAGCGGCTACAGAGGCTGCAACTGACGCGGCAACGGAAGCGGTAACCGAAGCCGTTACAGAAGCGGCAACGGAAGAAGCAACCGAAGCGGTATCGGAGTCAAAAGGGGAAATCATCCTCTCGACGACGACCAGCACCGAAGACTCGGGACTCTTAGGCGTGATCCTACCCGACTTTACGGCAAAAACCGGTTACGGCGTTAAGGTAGTAGCGGTCGGAACGGGTGCCGCGCTCCAAAACGGAAAAGACGGCAACGCAGACGTACTGCTCGTGCATGCAAAAGCCAGCGAAGAAGAATTCGTCGCAGAAGGCTTTGGCGTAGAGCGCTTCGACGTCATGTACAATGACTTTGTCATCGTCGGCCCGAGTGATGATCCCGCAGGACTAAAAGTGGACTTCGGCGCAGATGCAGTCGGCGCGCTGAAGAAGCTTGCCGAATCGAAAACCGCATTCGTATCGCGCGGCGACGACTCGGGTACCCATAAGAAAGAGCTCGCGATCTGGAAAGCTGCCGAAATGGAAGACCCCGCAGCCGATGCGGCGAATTCCGACTGGTACACTTCGGCCGGAAAAGGCATGGGTGATGTGCTGACCATGGCATCGGAACTCAAAGCCTACACCCTGACAGACCGCGCTACTTATTTGAGCATGAAGGACAAACTCGAGCTCGAAGTCGTAGTGGAAGGCGCGAAGGACTTGCTGAACCAGTACGGCGTCATCGCGGTAGCCGAAACGGTGTCGGACAATATCAACACCGAAGGCGGACAGGCATTTGTCGAATGGATCCTGTCTCCGGATGTGCAAACCTTGATCGGTCAATACGGAGTCGAAGAGTTTGGAGAACCGCTCTTCACACCGAACGCGAAATAGTCTGAGAGGGCAAAGTGAGCTTTGCCCTCTTCTTCATATGGGGAAGGAAAGAGTATGCAACACTTGCTTCAAGGCTTCAGGGAAGCCATTTCGCTTTTAACGAGCTTCGATCCCGAGATCGCCTCGATCATCGCGCTGTCGTTTCGCGTGTCGCTTACGGCGACCGCGGCAGGAGCGCTTCTTTGCATTCCGATGGGAACGGCACTTGGCACGCTGCGTTATCCGGGGAAGCGGGTACTCGGGCGCGTGCTTTTCACGCTCATGAGTACACCCTCCGTCATCGTGGGGCTAGTGGTCGTGCTGCTGATCTCCCGAAACGGACCCTTGGGCTTTACAAAGCTCCTCTACACCGCCGAGGCGATGATCATCGCGCAGACGCTCTTAGTCGCCCCGCTTCTGTTGGGCTTGAGCTTTTCCATGGCGAGGCAACAAGGAAAGAAGATCTCCGACGTGGGAAAGACTTTAGGAGCCGGCCCCGTACGGCGTATTTTTTTAGTGATCCGAGAACTTCGGGGGGAATGCATGGCGCACACGATGACCGCATTTTCGCGCGCGATCTCGGAAGTGGGCGCAGTGATGATCGTCGGCGGCAATATCAAATATCACACGCGCGTGATGACGACCTCCATCTCTATGCTCAACTCCATGGGCGAGTACCCGCGCGCGATCGCACTGGGCATCGTGCTGCTCGGAATCTCCCTTGTGATCAACTCGGTCGTCTACACCTTTCAAGAGGAACCTTCGTATGAGAATTGAGTGCAAAAATCTGAAAAAGAGTTACGGCGACAATCTCATCTTAGACATCCCCTCTTTTGGAATCGAGAGCGGGGAATTTTTAGGCATTGTAGGAGAAAACGGCTGCGGCAAATCGACCTTATTACATATATTGGCCGGCCTCGAGCAGGATTTCCTGGGAGAGGTATCTTACGATGAGAAAAAAAGTGTGAAAGAGATCCAAAAAGAGATGACGCTCGTCATGCAAAGGCCTTATATGTTTTCGAGAAGTGTCAGGCAAAATCTGATGTACCCGCTGAAAGTGCGAGGAGTGGAGCGTGAAGCGATCCAAGCAAAAGTTAAACGGAGTGCGGAGATCTTCGGGCTAACGGAGCTTTTGGAACAGCGAGCCGACCGGCTATCGGGGGGCGAAATGCAAAAGCTCAATTTGGCACGGGGGCTGATCTTTCAGCCACGGCTCCTGATGCTGGACGAGCCCACCGCCAATGTCGACCGCGCGTTTACGGAGAAGATCGAAGCCTCCCTATTAGAATATTATCAAGAAT
>CAZFWK010000075.1:0-293 GCA_964522555.1 uncultured Peptoniphilaceae bacterium
GAGGCGTTGGACTCCCCTGATGGAGTCACGATTTATGCAAATCCATTCAGTTCATATCACTTTGCTTACAGTCTAAAAACCGGCGCAGGGCCGGTTTTTTTTATGCTTTCAGCTTTTCTCGTAGATTGGCGATTTGGATCTTCACTGCATCGGGAGCCGGGCCGCCGTGCGCGATCCTCTTCTCCACTCCGTTTTCAATCGAGATCGCCGAGAAGAGATCCGTTTCGAATACTTCGCTGAAGTTTTTGTATACATCCATCGAAAGCTCTTCCAAGGACTTCCCTTGCTCGGCC
>CAZFWK010000075.1:303-8132 GCA_964522555.1 uncultured Peptoniphilaceae bacterium
GAATTTGGCCGGAAACATCATGGTGCTGATGGCGGCGGGGCAGGCTCCGCAGATGTTGCTTTCCTTGCCCGCCGCTTTCGCGCAGGCCTGCGCCGAATAGTAGGCCCCGGCGGCGGTTTCGGCCACCACGGAAAATCCCAGCTTTGAGGTGATCTCGGCGCTGCTCTCCCGCTCGATGATCACCGTCAGGCGCATGTCCTCCAGGCCGTTCAGGGCCTCCCGGGCCTGCGCCTCCGTCCGGTTCACAAGATCCAGCATCTTGCCGGTCTGGGTGCAGTAGTAGACCAGTTTGCCCACGGTGGTGTATGCGTCCCGGAAAGGCATGCCCTTCTTGGTGAGGTAGTCGGCGCAGTCGGTCGCGTTGATATACCCGTAAGCTGCGGCTTCTCGCATTCGCTTCGCGTTGACCTTCATCGTGTCGAGCATGGGCGCTAAGATCTCGAGTCCTGCGAGCACCGTTTCGCAGCTGTCGAAGATGGGTTCTTTGTCCTCTTGCATATCTTTATTGTATGCGAGAGGAAGCCCCTTCATCATCGTAAGCAGTGCAATCAGATTCCCGTATACGCGTCCGGTCTTCCCGCGAATTAGCTCCGCCATGTCGGGGTTTTTCTTTTGCGGCATGATGGAAGACCCGGTGGAAAATGCGTCGTCCATCGAGACAAACGAAAACTCGCTCGAGGAGAAGATGATCAGCTCCTCGCAGAGTCTCGAAAGGTGCATCTGCATGATGGACAGCACCGAAGCGAGCTCGAGCACGAAGTCGCGGTCGGAGACGCTGTCCATGCTGTTTTCCGTCGGACCCGAAAAGCCGAGCAGTTCGGCCGTCATATGGCGGTCGATCGGATACGAGGTGGATGCCAATGCGCCCGCTCCAAGCGGCGAGATTCGGGTTCTCTTATCGCAGTCGATAAGCCTTTCCAGATCGCGGTACAGCATTTGCGCATAGGCCATCATATGGTGCGCGAAGGTGACGGGTTGTGCGATTTGCAGATGGGTATAGCCCGGCATGATCGCCGTCAGATTCTCTTCTGCCACCTTGATCAAGGTCTCGATACAGGTTCGGGCGGCGGCTTGCAAGCTCTTGTTTTGCTCGCTCAAGTACAGCCTGAGGTCGACCGCGACCTGGTCGTTTCGCGATCGCGCGGTGTGCATCATCTTGCCTTGCTCGCCGATACGCTCGGTTAAAAGCGCCTCGACCGCGGTATGGATGTCTTCCGAGAGCGGATCAAGCGGCAGCGTACCTTCGTTCGCCTCCTCGAGCATATGCTCCAATTCACCGATCACTTTGTCGGCATCGACTTTCTTTAAAACGCCGGTCGCGCCCAGCATCGTGACGTGCGCGATCGAGCCTTCGATGTCTTGGGCGACCATCTTGGAGTCGAAGGACATCGAGCGGTTGAACGCGTCCGCCCGTTCGTCGATCCCGGATGCGAGTCGGCCTTGCCAGAGTTTCAATTTATTTCTCCGCCTTTTGACGCATTTTCGCGTGGATGAGGGTCGGCAAACCGTAGAGTTTCAAGAATCCGCTTGCATCTCTGTGATAGTACGACTTCGCGTCGTCGAAGCTTGCGATCGCCTCATCGTAAAGCGAGTAGGGGCTCTTCACGCCTGCGTTGATGATATTGCCCTTATAGAGCTTTACGCGCACTTCGCCCGTCACATTTTGTTGCGACTCTTGTAAGAATGCGCTGATCGCTTCGCGAAGCGGGGTAAACCACTGGCCGTTGTAGATCAGGCGTGCGAATTCTTGGCCGACGATATCTTGGAAGTGGAGAAGCTCTTTGTCGGTCGTGAGGGTTTCCAAAATGCGGTGCGTATGGTAGAGAATCGCTCCGCCCGGATTTTCGTACACGCCGCGGCTCTTCATGCCGACCAAGCGGTTTTCTACGATGTCGTCGATTCCGATGGCGTGTTCGCCGCCGACTTTATTCAGGTAGGAGACGATGTCCGCGCCTTTCATTTTTTCGCCGTCGATCGAGACGGGGATGCCTTTTTCGAATCCGACCGTAAGGTACAGCGGCTCATCCGGTGCATTTTCCGGGGTATTGCCCCATTCCAGCATCTTTTCGTATTGCGGCTCGTTTGCCGGGTCTTCAAGGTCGAGGCCTTCGTGGCTTAAGTGCCAAATATTCTCGTCTTTCGAGTAGTTGGTTTCGCGTGTGATTTCAAGCGGGATTTGTCGGTCTTCCGCAAATTGGATCGCCTCTTCGCGGCTTTCGATATCCCAAATTCTCCAAGGCGCGATAATCGTCATATCCGGTGCGAAGTGCTTGATCGCCATTTCGAAGCGGATTTGGTCGTTTCCTTTTCCGGTACAGCCATGGCAGATCGCGTCGCAGCCTTCTGCCAATGCGATTTCCACCAGGCGCTTCCCGATGAGCGGACGCGCGGTTGCGGTGCCTAATAGGTATACGCCTTCATATTTCGCATTTCCTTTGAGCGCTTCGAATGCATATTCCTCTACAAATTCGTCGGTTAAGTCTTCGATATAGATCTTTGACGCACCGGTCGCGATCGCCTTTTTCGTCAAAGCCTCTTTGTCGATCTTTTGGCCGACATCCCCTACCACCGCGATGACTTCGCAGCCGTAGTTTTCCTTAAGCCAAGGAATGATGATCGAGGTGTCCAATCCACCCGAATAAGCCAATGCCACTTTCTTAAATGATTCCATGTTTGCTCCTCCCTAAAAATAAAAAAAGCGCCTCGCCCAATGGGACGAAAAGCACCGTGTTGCCACCCAAATTCATGCGGCATTTCTGCGCGCACCTCATCAGTATTACCTGTCTGCTGTATCGGGCTTACCCGTCTTCCCTTGCGATCGGCTCGGGATAGAAGCTCGGAGTTCCTTTTCGGTCGATGATGCCCGCCTTCTCGCACTCTACAAGGCTCGCTTAGGGTTCTTCCCGACTTACTCTTCTCGTCTTCGCATTGATTGCAATCATACTACCACGCGCACCGCGCACTTGTCAACATCACGCCAATACAATTTGTCAAAATGCATTAAGTCAGTGTTTTGCCCGCAAGATTTGGGTAGAGGTAATGGAATTCTACCCCATGCATCGATAGGAGGTTGTCATGACAAAAGGAATTATCGAAAAATTACAATTACAGAAATACGAAAGGAGAGCCGTGCTGTCGGAAGACCGGTCGCTACAAGGAGAGCTGAAACCGCTCGCACCTTACGATACGAAACTCCAAAACGGACCGTATGACCTGATCTTCTCATATGTAACGGATCTGCCCGAAATGAAGGCAATCTGCGAAAAAGTCGCTAAAGAGAACTTTCTCGCCGAAAAGGGCTATCTGTTCATCGCGTATCCCAAGAGGGGAAACAAAGCGTTCGAGACCTCGATTCATCGGGACGAGATCTTTCCGTATTTGCAGGTGAATGAGGACGACGGCTATCTGCCGGGAAGCGACTTGAAGTTCAGCCGAATGGTGCAATTGGATGAGGTGTTTACAGTGGTCGGGCTGAAAATGGACAGATCAGGCAAAGGAAAAGTTTCGTCCGCGTCGTCCCAACGCGTGGCCGACTATGAAGCGCGCATTCCCGAGATCGAAGCGCTTTTGGTTCCGCATCCGATAGAACTGGCGTTTTACGAAAGCCTCACCCCCGGATACCGTCGCGACTGGGCGCGGTATATCTTCTCCGCAAAGCAAGAGGCGACGCGCACCAAGCGCGCGGCGGAGATGGTGGAGGTGCTCGGCAAGGGATACAAGACGATGGAGTTGTACAAGAAGTCGAAGAGAACGTAAATAATAGTCGCAGGGGTTATTTGTACCCCTGCAGCAAGCTATTTGCAAAGTCAAATGAACTGAATGTATTCGCATAAATCGTGACTCCATCAGGGGAGTCCAACGCCTCCGTAGATTGCGCTCGTATTCCTCGCGCACGTCGCCAGCTGAGCCTTCGTCCTCTCGATCGATAGAGAAAGAGGTGAGGACTAGCCTCAGAGTCGCACTTATGGACATCCCCTGATTCCGTCACTTATGCTACGAACTACTCTATGCTAGATTTGCAAATGATAATCATGAACGGGGATTGTCAAAGCTCTGCCCAGGGGGTTATTTGTACCCCTGCGGATGATTTTTGTGCCAGTTCCAGGCGTCTTCGATTATGGTTGCGAGCTCCGGTCGTTGCGGGTTCCAGCCGAGTATGCGCTTCGCTTTTTCGGCCGATGCGATCAAGAGCGCCGGGTCGCCTGCGCGTCTGGCTTCCATGACGGCGGGGATCTCGTGTCCCGTGACCTTTCTCGCGGTTTCGATCACTTCGTTTACGCTGAAGCCGCTGCCGTTTCCTAAGTTGAATACGTCGCTCTCGTTTTTCTCTTGCAGAAAGCGTAGCGCGAGATAGTGCGCGTCCGCAAGGTCCATCACATGGATATAATCCCGAATGCAGGTGCCGTCTTTTGTATCGTAATCGTCACCGAATACCGAGATATGCGGTCTTTGGCCGAGCGGAACTTGCAGGATCAGCGGGATCAGATGCGTTTCGGGTACATGCGCCTCTCCGATATCGCCTTTCGGGTGTGCGCCGGCTGCGTTAAAATAGCGGAGCGCGACATAGTTCATCCCGTACGCTTCTCGAAACCAGTGCATCATCTTTTCCATTGCGAGCTTCGTCTCACCGTACGTGTTCGTGGGGCTTGTGCGGTCTTCTTCCAATATCGGGACGCGCTCGGGTTCGCCGTATGTCGCTGCAGTCGACGAGAACACGATATGCTTCATATCGTGGTCGAGCATCGCCTTTAAGAGGCAGAGCGTTCCATACACATTGTTGTGATAATACTCGAAGGGCTCTTTCATGGAAACGCCTACGAGAGAGTTTGCGGCAAAGTGAATGACGCCCTTTATCTCATTTTCGGAAAAAACGGCGGCCAGTGCTTTTTCGTCCCGTAGGTCGACCTCGTAAAACTTTTCCACTTCGACCGAATTGCGATAGCCCGTCTGCAGATTGTCGAGAACGATGACATCCTCTCCTTTTTCTTGCAGATAGCGTACCGTGTGCGAGCCGATATAGCCCGCGCCGCCCGTTACTAGTATACTCATTACAGATCCTCCGTTTCTCGAGTTCCGTCGCCCGGTGCGGACCGGTAAAACTCCGCTTCAAGGCCGATCTCTTCCCGGTAATGCTTCCCTACATACGCAATAAATTCTTCTACACCGCGCTTTTCAACCAATGCGATCGCGCAACCGCCAAAGCCCGCACCGACCATTCGAGCGCCCGCACAATGCGGCCCTTCATTTGCATGCCGAACGATTGAATCCAGTTCCGCGCCGGTGACTTCGTAATCATCTCGTAAAGAAGCGTGTCCGGCTTTTAAGATCTCGCCCATCTTTAGAACCTCACCCGCTTTCATCGCGTCGATCATTTCGTACACGCGCGCATTTTCCGTGACGACGTGGCGGACGCGTTTTTTGATCTCGTCAGAAGGCAAGTACTCCGAAAGCGCCTGCCATTCATCCATTGCGATTTCCGTCAGATTTTGGATCGGTACGTGTTTTTGGAGCGCCGCCAATCCTTCTTCGCATTCCGCGCGACGTACATTGTATTTGGAGTCCTTCAATTCTCTTCTTTTTGCCGTGTTCATAATGATAAAAAGGTGATCGGGCAACACCACGGGAATATACTCGAATTCCATAGTCGCTGTGTCCAAAAGAATCACGTGGTCCTTCTTTCCCATCCCGATGGCAAATTGGTCCATAATCCCCGACTGTACGCCGATAAACCGATTCTCGCAATTTCTACCGAATTCCACGAGGGAGATCATCGGGATCTTTCCGTCGTTGTAGAGCCGATTCAAGACTTCTCCGATTAACAGCTCAAGAGAAGCCGAGGACGACAGCCCCGCACCATTCGGAATATTCCCGTATACGACGATGTCCGCGCCGTCGATCGCATATCCTGCATCGGTGATCTCTTTCGCCATGCCGGCCGCGTAATTGCCCCAGCCGTTTTCTTCCTCGTAGCGGATCTCCGAAAGATCTACGACCGGATTGTGACCGAGGTTTAGCGAAACGAGCCGCAGTTCATTGCGGTCGTTCGGTTTGGCGATCGCGTACGTTCCGATCTCGATGGCCGCGGGGAGCACTTTCCCGCCGTTGTAATCGATGTGTTCGCCGATGATATTGATCCGGCTGGGAGAAAAGAAGGTTCGCCCGCTGTTTCTTCGACTTTGCGCGGGTTTCCGTGTACCCATGCGCCCGTTTCTGAAGAGGCGTTCCATTTGATCGACTGCGGCCCGCGTAACGGCGGGAAGAGTTTCACGTGGAAGTGATAGTAAGTCTTTGCATCCGGGTATTGCTTGTCGCTGTTTACGGGCGAATTGTACAGGCACATCATATAGGGGAACTTGCGGTCATAAAGCGTGTCGTATGCTTTTGTGAGCGCTTTAAGCGCTTCGGCAAAGTCGTGTACCGTGCCCTCGTCGAACTCATCGAAAGAGGCAAGATGCGCTTTCGGCATGATGACGGTGCTGAAGGGATACTCCGCATAAAACGGAATAAAAATCACAAATCGCTCGTTCTCCCACACGACACGTTCCTGAAATGCGAGTTCATCTTCCGCCATTTGGCAAAAGAGGCATTTGTCGTTTGTGTCATGATATTCTTTCGCATTCTCGAGCTCGAGGCGCAGGCGCAGCGGCATCTTCGAATAGCCGTAGATCTGCCCATGCGGGTGCGGCATCGTTACGCCTACCTCGGGGCCTCTGTTTTCAAATGGGAAGATGTATTTGATCTTCTCGTCTTGCTTGAGCTCGTCAAACCGGCGGATCCAAAGGTGGATCAACTTTTCGATATGCGGAATCGAAAGCTCGTGAAGGGAGGCGTTGTGGTCGGGTGAGTATAGGATGACGTCGCACTTCCCATACGAGGGTGCGGTTTGATAGAGTTCGGAACCGACCGCATCGGGCTCGGGCGGGTTTTGCGAAAGGATCGGAAAGTCATTGTCGTATACCAACACATCGTAATCGTCGGGCACTTTTCCGGATCCCGGGCAAAACGGGCACCAGTCCTTCGGCATGTCGGGGCGATTTGAACGGTTTGCGGACACCATGGTCCAATCGTCGATCAACGGGTTGTATCTAAGTTCAGCCATCAGTTTCTCCTATTCGTTGAATTCTAAGCTCGATATCCCAGCAAACTTGCGCATTTGGAGGGATTTTTGTGTACCGATTGTTTTCATACGCGCGCCCCAGGTCGTCATAGTAGCCGGTGGCCGGTTCCAAGGCCACATTGTATTCATCCTTAAAGCCGCCTTTTGTGATCCACACGCCCAGATACGGTGCTTTCTGTGTATCAAAGCGGATTTCGTACGAAAGCCCTTGTTTCACGTAGTGAATCGCACAAATTCCTTCTTCCACCGGCTCCTTCAAGTAAAACTTATACGCACAGCCATCTGGATATTCCGAGAGCTTGGTGTAGTCGAAGTCGTAGACTTCTGCAGACATCACGTTTTCGATCTCTCCCGCGGGTAAAACGAGCTTCGTGTGTTCATCAAAGAAGTTCAGTCCGTGGAGCGCCCACAAGTACGCCACCGGTTCATCTGAAAGATTGGTGAGGCGATACGAGAGGTGTACGGAATGACCGCGAACGGACACCGTTCTCTCACATGCAAGCGGCAGTGTCGCAAGCTCGACGCGCGTTACGAGGCCGGCTTCCGTTTCTTCCGCGCTCCAGCTTCTCGCCCAGACTTCTCCGTGGTCGGGGAGCGCTGTACCCGTTACGGGATGCGAGCATGCGTCGATGGTCGGAAGCATTTCATCCAGGCCCGATACATGATCATGATGTTTTTTACCAGGCTGACACCCGATACCGCTGCCGCTTCG
>CAZFWK010000076.1:0-8009 GCA_964522555.1 uncultured Peptoniphilaceae bacterium
TGATCTTCACATCGCTCATTTCTTGTCCCCCCTGCCCCTTGTACTCTCTACATTATGCACATGCACGTGACCGCCCGCGAGGATTCCCTCCGTCGCGATTCCGATGATCTCGCCGTACTTGTATACATTCGCATCCTTTGCGATGTCTACAAGCGCGACCTTGTGATAGATCTGGATCGGTTCGACCGCTGTAACCTCAGTGAAGTCGGTATGGACGACGTCTCCAACGCTCACATCCTCCAAGCATGTGGCAACGTTATCCACCTCAGTATATTGCGTTCCTCTTTTCATAGAATCCCCCCTTTAACAGTGTACGACTCCATTATATTGCAGTTTGAAAAGATTCTCAATGATTAGCCTACCGAAACAATGGTCATTCCCGGGAATGTCGCAGCGCGCGGTGCCAGACAAGCTGCGCACCCTACGGCTTCTCATAGTCTTCCGAGCGATCCCCCTACCCCCCTTCTCTAAGGGAGCAAAAATTGCGCACCCTACGATCACTCCAATACCCACAAAAAAATCGCCCGGAGGCGACTTTTACTTTCTGATTCTTTTCGTTACGAGTTCAATCAACATCTTCCCTTCGTCGACCCGAAGAACCAAGATCGCCCCTGCGTACACGACGACGGCGACCAAGATGGTCGCAAAGATGTGAATCGTACTGCTTTTGATCAGTTCCGCGGTGAATACGTGGAAAGCATACGAGACGGCACCCATAAGAAGTGCGCTGAAGGTGATCTTTACACTGCTCTTGAAAATTCCGGAGAGCGTAAGACCGCGCAGACGCACGCGTAGAATCTGCATCAGGATGAAGGCGCCGATCAAAGTTGCGATCGTGGTTCCTAAGGCAAGGCCGTTGAGCCCCATAAACTGCGCGAGTGCTACACTGAACACGACATTGAGTACCACCGTGATAAATGCGTTCACAGCCGGCGTGCGGGTGTCGTGCATCGCGTAGAACATGCGAGACAGGATATCGCGGTATGCGATCCCGATCAAGCTTGGCGAATACATAAAGAGCGCACCGGCGACGAGTCGTACCGCCTCCTCGTCAAATTTACCGCGCCGAAAGAGAAGGTCTACGATCGGCACCGCATAGAGCATAAAGCCCACCACCGCTGGCAGTACGAGCAGATTCATCATGGAGATGGAGCGCGTGAAGGTCCGCTTCATCTCTTTTACTTTGCGATCTGCCGCCATTCGGCTGAGCGTCGGGAAGATCGCGGTCGAGATCGATACGATGACGATGCCCGTTACAAAGCCGTAGAGTCGATTCGCATAGTTTAGAACCGATACCCCGTTTGAGGCTACGATCGAGGCGAGCGCGCGGTCGATCAGCGTGTTGATATCGGACACGGCAACGCCCATGATGATCGGCAGGGCCAAAAGTGCCAGATGCTTGATATTCGCGTCATTTTTGTCGACGTGCCAGCTGTGCACATAGCCGGTCTTCTTGATCGACGGAATGAAGAACACATATTGGAAAATCTGCGCAAGGCCCGTTCCGAGTGCGAGGATCATCAGATTGTTTTGCATGGCCGACAGCGCGATCGCGGTGATCGTAAAGACATTCATGATGAAGCCGGTCGTCGCAGGTACGATGAAATTATCGTTTTGATTTAGGAAGCCCCGGAACACGGAAGAAAACGCGGCGCCCAGGATCGACATCATGAAAAATCGCGTGAAGTATTCGGCGATCGCGAGCTTTTCGCCGCTGAATCCCCATGCGAAGAGAAGTACCAGCTGCTTTGCGAAGATGATCCCCAAGATGCAGAGCACGATCGCTACGACCATCAGCATATTCACGAGATTCGAGGTAAAGCGAAATACACCCTCTTTCCCCTGTTCCTTTTCGATTTTCGAATACATCGGGATATACCCGGTCATAACCCCGGTCCCCAAAAAGTTGAAGATGACGGAAGGGATCGTAAATGCGACGATAAAAGCGTCGGCCACTGCGGTAATTCCGTAGTAGTTTGCCATGACGAGTTCTCTTCCAAAGCCCAGGACTTTCGATAATATCGTAATCGCCATGAGCAAAAATGCGGTTTTTTGCATAGTGCCTCCTTGGATATGCACAACTTCAGCGTGAGGGGCAAAGCCCATCCGATTGCCTAAAACTCACTGCAAACCGCGTAGGCTTATGCGTCTACGCCTTCGCGATTCGGTTGATACGTGGGCACGAGTTCCTGTAATAATTGCACCATCGCTTCGTTGTCGTCTTTCTCCAGCACTTGCATCAACAGCGCTAATTGCGTGTGGAGCATTTCCATATCGTAAAATTCGGGTTTTTCGATCCAAATCTTTTCGTGCGTTGTCTTGGAGGAGTTCTCCTCGTCGATCAAAAGCTCTTCTTTCATTTTCTCGCCCGGACGTAATCCGGAGTACTCGATTTTAATATCGATGTCGGGTTTAAAGCCCGACAAGCGGATCAACTCTCTCGCTAGATGGTCGATATATACAGGATCACCCATATCGAGGATGTAGATCTCGCCGCCCTTTGCCATCGCTCCTGCCTGTAGTACCAATTGCGTAGCTTCCGGTATCGTCATAAAGTAGCGAGTAATATTCGGGTCCGTTACAGTGACGGGGCCGCCTCTTTTTATCTGACCTGTGAAGAGCGGAATGACGGATCCATTCGATCCCAAAACATTTCCAAATCGCACCGCCACCAATTTGGTGTCGGAAGTTCCCTTGTATGCATTGATGATATACTCACAAAACCGTTTGGTTGTCCCCATTACATTGGTCGGGCGAACGGCCTTGTCGGTCGAGATCATCACAAAGGACTCTACTCCGGCTTCGATCGAGGCTTCCACCATGTGGAAGGTCCCGAAGATATTGTTCTTGATCGCGGAAGCGGGCGAGTTTTCCATGAGCGGTACATGCTTATGTGCCGCCGCGTGAAATACGATCTGCGGCTTTTCTTTTTGCATGATATGGCGCACGCGGTGTTTGTCTCGAACCGAGTCGATATGCACGGTCAGGTTTAAGCCCTCATTGTCTCGTAAGAGTTCTTGTTGTACATCGTATACGGCGTTTTCATAGCTATCCAACAGGATCAGTCGGCTCGGCTCGTAGCGGACGATTTGCCTGGCGAGTTCCGACCCGATCGACCCGCCGCCACCTGTGATCAGCACAGCTTTGCCCTGTAAAAACTCCGTGAGCTGTGAGGTGTCAAGCTCTACTTGGTCTCTGCCGAGCAAGTCTTCGATTTGCACGGGCCTGAGCTCGGAAATTTGGAACGATTCGTCGATCATTTCGTAAATTCCGGGTACTGTCTTTACCGGCACACCCGTTGCGTTTGCAAGGTTTAGGATTTCGATTCGGTCTTCCTTGCTTGCAGACGGCAACGCGAAGATGATCTCATCGATCTCTAATTCTTCAACCAATCTGTGCAAATCGTCTCTTGTTCCCATAACCGGTACATTGTGGATGAGCTCTTTTTGCTTTTGTGGATCGTCGTCGATAAAGGCGATCGGCTCCGCTTGTAAACTTTTCGCGTGCTTCATCAGTTCTTTGCACACTAAAACGCCCGCATCGCCTGCGCCGATGATCAAAACTCGCTCTGCGTCATCCGACTTGATAAATCGAAAGCCATCCATCGACACCCGGGCGCGCATCCAATAGCGAATTCCACCGACGAAAAACAAGTCGAGCAGCCATACCATCGGGAGAATCGCGCGCGGCATATTCCCCATAAATACGAAGAAATATCCGGCTGCCACCAGATTCGCAAGAAAGGTCGCGAAGAGAATTTGGATCATCTCGCGTACACTCGCGTGTCGCCAGTAAATGCGGTACATCTTCATCGCTATATAGACCGCGATTTTGATCGCAATCAATACCCCCATATGTTTCATCAGGGTGTCTACGTCTTTTGTCGGCATATATCCGTCGTAGCGTATATATAAGGAGATCCAGAGCGATGCTGCGAGAAGCAGAATATCTCCCAATGCCAGCAGCACTTTTCGGTTTGGCTTCATTTTTACTACCTTCTTCTCATGAAAAGGGCCGGTAACCGGCCACTAGACATTTATTTCAGTTTATTTTCGCAAGCTTTTACCACTTGGCTTAATAAGATCGTGGTGGTCATGGATCCGACGCCACCCGGTACCGGGGTGATCGCTTTTACTTTATCTACAAGATTTTCATAATCCGCATCGCCCGCGATGCTACCGTCTTCAGCCTCACTCACACCGACGTCGATGATGATCGAATCTTTTGTAAAATACTCTTCTCCAAAGGATTTCGCGCGACCGGCCGCCAACACGACGATGTCCGCCCATTTGGTAAGCCCTTTCAGGTCATCCGTTTTGCTATGGCAGATGATCGGAGACGCATTTTCTTTCAGCATCATCATCGCGAGCGGTCTTCCCAACACCATGGATCGGTTGATGATCGCTACGCGCTTGCCGGTGAGTTCGATTCCGTAGAATTTCAAGATCTCCATCGCGGAACGCGGGGTTGCCGGTTCCAGGCCGCTCGTGTCCGATGCAAATACTTTTGCCAGATTATACGGGTGCATACAGTCGACGTCTTTATTCGGGTCAATCGACTCGGAGATCAACTTTTCGTCCAAATGCCTTGGAAGCGGTCTGAACATCAGGATTCCGTCCACAGAATCATCACCGTTCAATTCTTCCAACACGGCGAGAAGGCCTTGCGTGTCCACGGACTCTTCCACTTCTACAACTTGTGCGGTAATTCCCAAATTATCGCAATTTTTTAAAATCCCTCTTTCATAAGAGATGTCGTTCGGATTCGCGCCGACTCGAAGTACGGCCAATTTTGGGTCTATACCTTTCTCGCGTAGTTTCGCTACGCGTTCACTCGTTTCTTCTTTTAATTGTGTCGCTACGGGTTTCCCTCGTAAGATCTCTGACATGCTGATCCCTCCATTCATTGTCCTCAGTATACCAAAAAACGCGCCAATTCCAAAATCAATTCGATTCAGAAATAAAAAATCGGATCCGATAATTCAGTTTACTCCTTCGAGAATCTCCGTTCAGTCGAGGCGGTATACCCCTTTCGGCACGCTCACGGACCGCTCGGCCAAGATATGGCCTCAAGGGGTATACCTGCCTCTCCTTCACTCTTTGTCTGATCGCGCATTACATGAAATAAAAAATCGGATCCGAAGATCCGATTTATTTACGGTAAGATTCTTTTAATCGTCACTGCATTGTTCTTGAAGTAAGAACTCGAGGTGCTGTCTGTCTTGACGCCGGTTGCAGGGGTCGAAGCGTGAACGAACTGTCCGTTTCCGACGTAGATTCCGACGTGGCCGATTCTTGATGCACCATCATTGATGAAGAAAATCAAGTCTCCCGGTTGCATGTCGCTTTTTGATACGGTCGTGCCTGCAGTTGCCTGCGAGCCCGAGCTCCTCGGTAATTGGATTCCTGCGTGTTTGTTGTAAAGATAGTAGGTAAGTCCCGAACAGTCGAATGTACTTGGACCTGCGGTGCCATACACATAACTCTTACCGACTTGTGCGTACGCGTCTGCGACGATCGCTTGGATCACAGCGCTTGAGTTTGTTGTAGAGGTCGAATCGTTCGCACTGTAAGATTCCGTTTCGGTTTTCTCGACTGATGCTTGCGGTCTAGTGTCGCGCAGATATGAGTCGGATACAAATGCGATTTGCCCTTTGTACTCGATTTGGAACCAACCGTCTTTTGATGCTCCGGAAACTTCCGTATTGGGATTCAATACGCCTAGGATCGAATGACCCGTGCCTGGCCCTTTTCTTACATTTAGGCTAGCGGTGGTGTATTTTGTAACGGCATCTTGACTGCTCACTTTTTCAGTCGCTTTTTCGGTCGGTTTCACTTCCGCTTCCCCGTCCGAGAGATACGATCCCGAAACATAAGCCGTATTGCCGTTGTATTGCGTTTTAAACCAGTGTCCGTCGTAATTGCCTTCGATCTTGGAATTGGGATTCAGGACCCCTAGAATGCTGTTTTTCGTTCCCGGACCGGATCTGACATTTACATGTGCTACGGTGTATTGCGTCTTTAGGCTGATTTGAGCCGCCGCTTCCTTCGCCGCTTCTTGTGTACCTTTTAAGTAATCGGTATGTACATAAGCCGTTTGACCCTTATACTCGATGCGGAACCATTCACCTAGGTAACTTCCTGAAACTTTCTCTCCCGTGGGAATCACTCCGAGGATGTTGAAATCTGTACCTTGGCCGGATCTTACATTGAGATTGTCGGTCGTGTAGCGTGTTACTACTTCAAGTTCTTCTACCACTACATCCTGCGTTGTAGCGGACTCTTTTGAAGCACCGGGGCTTCTCAGCCAGTCAGCGTGCACAAAGCCTGATTGACCGTTGTATTTTATTTTAAACCACTCGCCCTCCGGTGTTCCCTTCAACTCTACGCCGATATTGAGTACCCCTAGGATATTCGAATCGGTATTCGGTTCCGTTCTTACGTTTAGGAAGTCGCTTGTAATTCTTGTTTCCGTATTGCTCGGTTCATCCGCTACCAGATAAGATCTTTCGAAGTCTGCCTGATAGTTCGCCGTTGGCACAATTCGTTCAGCAGCCGGTGCTGCGTAACCTGCATTGACTCCCAGTGTCAGTGTCGATACGGTTACAAAAGCTGCAAGTCCGAGCTTGATACCAACTTTTTTACAATTCATGTCGGAATTTGTCCTCCTTGTGTTTGTAACAATTTTGTAACTTTTTTAACTCTACTAGATTCTAATCGAAGTGTGAGAATCTGTCAAGCAAAAGTTACAAAAAAGTTACGACAATCCGCAATGAGTTAGTCTGGATTGCGCTGAACCGATGTGATTGCAACGCTTACAGCGCCTTGCTTCACAAGAAATATTTTTTCTTCAAAAGTTACAAAAAGTGACCCCTTCCTATAACTTTTGCTTATGGATACTATGAATTATCCCAATGCTGTGGTGTCTCTACCTATGGTAAGATGAGTTTGGGAGGAAAGCCATGCTAATCGACTTACACACACATGAATCGACGTACTCGGGAGACAGCTTCCAAAACTTGGACGAGATCACCAAGAAAGCCGGCCAATTAGGCTTGGATGCGGTCTGTATCACCGACCACGACACGCAAGCGCTCGCGGGCGATATCGGCTGGAGCAGCCGGTTAAACGGTGTGCGCGTATTTGTCGGCTGTGAAGTGTTCACGTTTCAAGGGGATATTTTGGTATTTGGCGTTCCGAATCTGCCCGTAGAACGGATTTCGATCAAGACTTTGCACGAGATCGTTCGCGTGCAAGGCGGCGTCATGATCGCGGCACACCCCTATCGCCACAATAACCGAGGCCTAAAAGACGGGTTATTTCATTATAGAAAGTATCTGCATGCGGTAGAAGCTTTCAACGGCTCCACTTTCCCCGAAGACAACGATCGCGCCGTACAAGCGGCAAAAAAGCTCAACCTCCCGATGACCGGAGCCGGCGACAGCCACCACAAGGAAGCCATCGGACGCTTCGCAACCTTCTTCACCGATCGGATCAAAGAAGTGAAGGATCTGGTTCGCGCCATCCACGAAGGAAATTGCGCACCCGCGATCCCCACAAGCAGCGGCTACGAAACGCTAATCCCGAATCACAAAACCAAAGTAGTGGTATAAAGAAACGAAGCGCATCTGCAAAGGTGCGTTTTTTAATCCCGAAAATAATCCCAGCCCGCGGTGCCGGACAAGCCGAGCACCCTACGACTGACCGATAGGTTTGGAAATGCCGTACGGTGTTACCTCGTGTAACACCGATTTGATGCAAGTTGTTTTCGAATCTAGAATTCCACCATTACAAGGCAATATCCCAGCTCGCGGTGCCGGACAAGCCGAGCACCCTACGACTTCGTTGAAACGAGATCGACCCCAGTACGCAACGAAGCGCATCCTCTCAGATGCGCTTCCTTATTTGGCAAATGGACATAAGTAAATCTATAAGCCGTGTTCTGTATTAGATGATCATCTATCTAGGACGTCCGTCACCGGACGCCTCAAGCGATCTACCTTTGCGGAG
>CAZFWK010000077.1:0-1142 GCA_964522555.1 uncultured Peptoniphilaceae bacterium
ATGAGGAGGTATACTTAAACGAGTACATAAGTCCCCGGGAAGCCGTAGTTCGCCGTCGACCCGATTGCGATACACATCCAAGGGGAGATCCCTAAGAATTTCCCGGCGAGAACCGCGAAAATCGCATAGCCGGCTACCCCGATCACTTGCGCGATGATGATGGCAGGCAGGAGTTCCAAAAGGATCTGCGGGGTTGCCTTCGAGAGACTCATAAAGATGACCGCCATGAGTGCCGCCATCGCGAGACCGTTCGAATTGGATTTGGTCAAGATATTGGAGTCCAAAAAGCCGAGTTCGCTGAAAAGAATCCCCATCAGAAGACTCATGATGTTTTTGTCGATAATCGTGCGGCCTGCAGCCTCTGCGATCAAATACGACAAGAAGCTCGCCAACAGGGCGATCAATACGGTTTTGCCGAGCAGTACGTATTCGGTATTGTACTCGTCCGGAAGCGGCGGAAAGAGTTTCTTCTTTGCCGGAGCCGCCGCGGCTTTGACTGCTTCGTGCGCTTGATACGTGCCATCCAGGATCTTTTTCTTAACGACCATGCCCTCTTTCTTCAAGCAGAAGGAAGCGACCGGATAGCCGATAAAGCCCTCCATTACCATCAGAACGGTCGCGTAGACCATAAGCGCATCCATGGAAGGCAAGCCTGCAACTTTTACCGCCTCTTGCATAGTCAAAGCTGCGATTACGCCACCCGAGATAACCGGAGCCGCGATGAGCGCTTTTTCTCTACCCAAGAGCATCGGCCCTAAGATGATAATCAAAATGGTGATCCCGATAACTGCCGCCACCGCAATGAGTACGGTCTTCCACTGCTCCTTTAATTGTTCGAGACTCATAAGAGTGCCCATATGAACCAATAATGACGTGATCAATAAGCCGCCAATCCCGGCCAATTGCGAGTCCGTAAACAGCGTTTGCGGGACCCCCAGCCAAAAACCGACGATGAATACAACGGAGCAAGTGAACATCATGGAAATAATGCTCTTCGTCTTAACGGCAATTAAATCCCCTACCGCATACGTAATGATTACAAATGCCAAGCACAAGATGGCATACATCGGATGAACTGCGTCCATAACTACCTCCCAGAAATGATGAATTATCAGTACGATTACAAGAGATTATACATTCTT
>CAZFWK010000077.1:1152-7945 GCA_964522555.1 uncultured Peptoniphilaceae bacterium
TTCTTTGTGTCTTTTTTACAACAGTGTTACGGCGTAGATTGATATCATCTATCGATATCTTCTTTCGCGATGTTTTGCGTTATCTATTACGCGCTTTATATTATCAAACAATGTCCAAAAAAAAGACTCCTCTACCGTAGACGGCAAGAGGAGTCCGCTGTGATTCTTTAGAACGTGATGACTTGATCCAAGTCTACATTGGCGAGTGCCCCGTACAGCATGGGGAAACATCCGATCGCAGCGCCCGGAATCAGTTTGTCTTCGATCTCTCTTTCGTATACGCATTGATCGCAGCCGAGAATGATCATACCGGTCTTTTCATGAAGATCTTGCAGGCGTTGGCCAAGGTCGGTATTGTTCAAAAGCATAAAAGTGTTGTCGAATACGAAGAACATCCCCACGACCTCTGCGACATGCTCTCCCGCCTCCATTTGCGGGATGACCATATCCCGAAGAATCTTCCTGCTGTTGTCCGAACTGATTACGTATGCTACTTTCATTTTGTCACTCCTTCTATGTGTTGGTTAGGGTTCTAGCGGTCCGTCGATTTCTTCCGCTTTTGCTTTGAAGTCTTCGTAGCTCATGCCTCTCGGGAAGATCGGATCAATCTTCGTTGCGATGAATTCATCGAAATCATCGAGTTCTGCTTTGTTATAGATCTCTTCTGCGTAAACATCTTCCAACGGCGGCATCGTTTCGAGGATTCCGTTGTCTTTGTACAGATTATAAGAGTGTTCAATTCTCGAAGGTTCATGCTTCCAGGAAAGTGTTCTGCCTTCGTTGACGCATTTTTCATACATGGTCATCAAACCGACTTCTGCCGGTACTGCATAGTATTCCGCAAAGATTTGCGCGGTTTTTACCGGGTGCTCATAGCAGAACATAGTGGATTCTTGATACGCCTTGAGTAATTGAATCGCTACATCCTCATGATCCGTCATGAATTTTTTGCTCATGGTAAACGCACAGCAAATCCCGTCATCTACTTCTACATAGCGGTCTAAGATTTTTCCTGTCTTGTTGTATACCGCCATCGAAGCCCAGGGGTCGCAGCATGCATACGCTTTGATTTGCCCTTGTGTAAGAGCTAAGTACTTGTCCGCATCGGATCCTATGTTTACAAATTCGTATTTCGCAGGATCTTGCGAAAGCCCGATCGTTTGGTCATACATCAATTCCAAGTTTTTATCCGCCTTGAAAGCGACCGGCTGACCGTAAAGTTGTTCTCCTTTTTCGATATCATTTGATACGACCAGATATCTGGACCCGCCCGTGTGGTTCATCGCGGTTATGATGATCGGCGAACCTTTCCCTACTGCACCGACTACCGTGCTGAATCCGACGAGTCCGGCATCCATTTGCGCAGCGGCCATGGCCTCCGGTACTTTACCGTTACCGGTTAAGTTTACTTTTAATCCGTATTTTTCATAAATCCCCGCCGCTTCTCCAACCGGACCCGCGATCATATGGTCACAGTTGTAGTATCCCATATTAATCGTGTAGTGTGAGAAATCTTTCTTCTCTCCTTCATCTGCAGTTGCTTCTGATGCAGGTGTATCCGGCGTTTTCGCTGAATCGCCACATGCGGCGAGCAGCATCATCATTGCGAAGAGGAACGCAACGATCGCTCTTCTCTTTTTTCTCATTTTCTTTCCCTCCTAAATTAAAGTTCGTTATCTTCAAAAACTTGTCTCGGCGGAATCTCCGAGATTGTTTCCGAAATCGAGGTTACGAGCGCCTTATGTTCAGGCAGCTCTCGGTTTCTCGGCCGTGGAAGATCCACTCTTTCATCACGAATGATCTTCCCCGAGTCGGTCGACATTACGATGACGCGGTCGCTTAAAAACACAGCCTCATCGACATCATGCGTCACCATCATGATGGTAACTTTTTCTCGCAGCCAGATTTCTTCGATCTCCGCTTGCAGCCTTTGCTTCATTTGAACGTCCAAAGCGCCGAGCGGTTCATCCATCAGAAGTACTTGCGGAGTTGCGGCTAATGCACGTACGAGTGCCGTTCTTTGCTTCATCCCTCCCGAAAGTTGCCGGGGGAACATCTCTTCGTGTCCTTTTAATTGCGAGATTTTAAGTAAGTACTGTAGGCGTTCTTCCTGCAGGTCTTTTCGCATATTCGCCTGCTGCATCGGGAAGAGTATGTTTCTTCTTACGGTCATCCACGGAAAGAGTGCATAGTTTTGGAACACGAACGCACGGTCTGCACCGGGCTCGGTTACGCGTTTTCCTTCTACGAAAACTTCGCCTACGTCCGCATGCTGAAAACCTGCGATAATCGTAAGGGTAGTCGTCTTTCCGCAACCGGAAGGACCCAGCAAGGTGACAAATTGGCCTTCTTCGATCCCAAAGTTGATGTCCTTGAGAACGCGGATTTCTTTATCCCCGTTCATGAATGTCTTATATAAGTTCTTAACTTCTACTTTCAAGAGTGCCCCCTATTGTTCAAACTTCCATGCAATGATGGGCTTTGTGGCTACCATGAGCAGCCTGTCGATGAGAAAACCGACTAAAGCAGAGAGTAACATCAGTGCAAGCAGCACTTCCGTTTGCATCGCGTTTTGCGCTTCAATCATCGAGAATCCTAGACCAGAACTGGTCGCAATGAACTCTGCTCAGATAACGCTCATCCAGCCGCCGCCTACGGCGAGCCTTGCCCCGGTCAACATATCCGGTAGTGAACCCGGCAAGATAACATGGCGAAATACGCTGATCTTGTTTGCCCCCATACTCCTTGCGGCATTAAAGTAGTCTTTCGATACGCTCTGAACCCCTTGCGCCGTATTCAACACGACTTGGAAGATTCCGTTCAATGCGATCATAAAAAGGGTCGGGCCGTCTCCGATTCCAAACCAGATAATCGTGAGTGGAACCCAAGCCATCATTGGAATCTGTCTGAGGGCATTGATAATCCCTCCGAACGCGGCATTAAAGGGTTTTGACAGTCCCATCGCAAGTCCGACGGGGATCCCGAAAAAGAGAGCGATCACCCACCCTTTCAGTACGCGCCCGAGCGTAATAGCGAAGTTGCCCATTATTTTCGGATCGGTCACGGATTTTACCATTCCCTCTCCGATCGCGAAAGCCGAAGGCCAAACCAGCGGAACGCCAACTCGCCTCGCCACAATCTCCCAAACAATGATCAAAACGATAAATGCACTGATCTGATAGAGCATATCTTTGGGTGATTTTTTCTTTCTTGCTAACGCTCCGGAATTGGCACGATTTTTATTCTCCATTCCTCCCAACCTTTCTCATTAATGTCTATATTTGCATAAGCAAGAACTTGCTCATAAAGTAATGATTCATCTTCGAGTAATTGATGACTCGCTTTATTAAATTGCGCTACAAAGTCTCGATACAGTGCGGTTTTTGTAAATTCTTTATTTGCTACGAGGACGAACGAGTCGTAGTCAAACCCATCACTTGTTTTTTCGATCGTTCCGGTGTGCTCCGCTGCCATCGCTTTCGTGTAATCCACAATAGCCGCTTCCACATCACCTCGTATCAGTGCGTATGGAACCGCACCGACCATTAATGGAACCACTTTTATCTCCGAACCGAAGCGCCTCTCGATTAAGTCCCTTTGATAGTGCTTGTTTTGCACCATGGATATGCTCGCGGGTGGATCGTTTGCGATTAGGAAAATATCCGTATTTTGCATTACAGGACCGATGATTTCGAATTCTCCGTTCGAGTATTGGATAAAATCCTTTGCGGCTTCCGCGCATAGAATTGCCATGTCGTACACTTCCGAACGCAATGCCCATTGCGCAGTGTTCGCTCAGCAATCTCGTATAAAATACGGCTCGATATAATCGGAAATACTGAATCCGTCGGATCTTTGCATATAGTCCAACACGAGCCCGGAAAGGTCGTCTGAGGCGCCGATTCTCGCCTTACGATCGTAATGAGTATCCGTTGGGAGCAGAAGTGAGACGAGCACGATCAGGCTAAGCGCAACCGTAGCGAGCCACATTGCCGGTCTTTTCATAGTTTCCTTACCTTGTGGTTACCTAACCACGAAAATTCTATCAGCACTCGTCAAGGCCTTCTCCAAAGATATTGACGACTGCGTCCTCCTCTACCCGATAAATTCCGTATCCGTAATTTCCAAGCCTTGAGCCTGACACGATAAATTCGAGCACACCCTTTTCGTCGATATCTTTAAACTCAATAGTGAGGTTTTCGTATGGGGCTTTTTCCGCGCCGGTAAGCGCATACTCTCCGTTACCTTCGGTAACGGCCGCCATATAGTTGAGATCTTCTTCCGCATTGCGCCAAATCACGAGCAAGTCATCCACGCCGTCGTCGGTGATATCCGCAAGAGCAGCCGCTTGGATCTCGTACGAATTCACTTCGGCAAAATACTGCATCATGGGGTGATCTCGGTCTACCGCGATACTCTCGTTATCTTCAAGCATCTTCCCATACTGAAACACCGCAAACCCCGCTATGAAGATGAGTAGCACAATTAGCACTTGGTTTCTTGTTTTCAAGACCGTTGCACTCTTTCTTTTAATGTGTAGAACAGATCTTCCGCTTTCGGGTAAAGCGCTTTTAAGGCGAACAGGATGATAATAGCGCTTGTGCCTACCTCGACCCATTTCGGGAAGAGGATCATCGAGCTGTTGACAAATTGCACGGTGCTGGTGGATGCGTCGATGTCGATGACGGGTTTAAAACCGGGCATGAGCAGTTTATTGGTAATCCAACCGAGGGCCATTCCATAGAGGATCAGTTGCACGAGATTTAAGAGCATTGCTTTCTTGCCGATCATCTTATAGAGATTGATATTTTCGGTAAAGTTGGTTGCGGACCCGATCACCAGGAAGGTGAGCGCGGCGCCCGGTGCGGCGCCGGCTGCTAATAGCGCGCCGGCAAACGGGATGTGGCCGATTGCGCATACAAAGATGATGGAGGCAAGTACGGTAATCGATGTGATGGATACCATAGAAGGGTCTCCCAATAGCTTCTGCACAAGCGCGTGCGGTACGACCGTTGTGATGAATGCAGCTCCCAACACACCGAGAATCGTATATTTGCTCACCACGACGCCAAAGTCGTTCAATACATAATAGAAACCTTCGAGCATATTTTCTTTGAAGCTCTTTTTTTCTTCGTCTCGAAAGTGGACTTTCCCTTCGAATTTGGGATTCGTCTCGATCGACAATTCGTCTCCCGAAAGCCAATTTGCCACGAGCCCAACGAGCATCGGGATGACGAAGCCTGCGATCACATAGATGACGGTAAGCTGCGGCCCAAGGATTCCATAGGCTAAGATGACCGACGCCGGGTTGATCATCGGCGTAGAGGTTACGAAATTAAGTACAGGGCCAAGGTATGCGCCGGAGTAGTACAGGCTGATCCCGATTGGAACGGTGCCGCAGTCGCAGATCGGAAGCAGCATCCCTAAAAGCGTGACTTTGATCAGCGCAAGCGGGCTTTTTGTTCCCAGCTGCTGCCTTACTTTTAAGGAATTGGACGCATTATGTAAGATCATCGCTAATACGAAGCTCAGCAAGATCCAAGGTGCTGCATTTTTGAGGAATGCCCATGCGATGGTTATAATACTGACAATAAATTCTTGCAAGCTCAATCCTCCATTTCGTCTAGCGCTTTTTCGATTTCCGCCATGATATTTCTTTTATTCAACCGGGTCACGAATTTTTCTCCGTTCAGGATCATCGTGCCTACCGAGATAAAACCGTATTTTCTCAAGTACTCTTTGTCTCGGCCGACTTGGAAAGCGTGAAACTCGACTTTTTCCCCATATCCTTCGGCAATCCTACGTATGGAACGCTCCGTTCCATCGCAAGAGGGTCATGTGTTTACAAACTCAACTACCAGTTTTTCCAATCGTGCACCTCTTTTCTCTGTGGTATCCGTCCGGCATTCGTTCCAATCCGAATCGCAATTTATGTGTTCTTTTTTATTTATATTCTTTCGTTTGTTGTCTGTCGAACACAAAATGGCGTAAAACCGCACTCTGAACTCATCCAATTATATCCACGCTTCACTAACTCTGTCAAGAAAGAAATATTTATGACATTGATAAGCTTTGTTTATACTGTTGGGGTCTCCATCGATTCCATTACGGTTAGCCGCCCGAGCGTGGCGGAATGCATTTCTCCAACAAAAAAAGCCCCGCACTTGGGACTTTTTTAGTCGATTCAATTTCTACTTATTAAAGATCAAGTCTTCCAGCGGCTTTCTGCCGGCTGCAGCTTCTCTTCCTTGCAATTCTTCCGGGAGGTCTTCCTTTTTCCCGTAGTATCCGAGCGCGATCGCGGTGGCTACAGCGTACTCTTCCGGTACATCAAAGAGCTCGCGGATCTTATCTTTGCTGAATCCGCCCATTCCGTGGGTTTCGAGGCCTCTTTTGTTTGCTTCGAGTGTCAGATACCCGAATGAGGTGCCCGAGTCGAACGCGTACCAGGGGTTCGGCTTGTCGTTGTGCTTAAAGTTCCTCTTAGCCAATACGATCAGAAGTACGGGTGCATTTTTTGCCCAAACTTGATTTGTCGGGGTGAGCGCGCTTAGGATTTTTTCATGTGCTTCGTCGTTGTTTCCTACGATATAGCTCCAGGGTTGTTCGTTGAAGCAAGAAGGCGCGTAGCGTGCCGCTTCCAGCACCGCCATCACATCTTCCTGTGCGACCGGCTTGTTCGGGTCGAACGCTCTGGGGGACCATCTGTCTTTAATCTCTGTCATGATTTCGTATTGGTAATCTCGGTTTGTCAAAGCATAATCTCCATTTCTATAATTGGTCAAAATGATAC
>CAZFWK010000078.1:0-7882 GCA_964522555.1 uncultured Peptoniphilaceae bacterium
TTCATATACATGAACGACAGGTTTGTCAACGCTCTGCCCCGCCGAAAATTGGCGGGGTTCTTATACCGTAAGATAAAGCGGTAGGCTGATCAACACCCGGAACTCTTCGGCTGAGACGATGTCGAGGTGGCCGTCGTAGGTGTCCACGATGGCTTTGATGCTTTTTAGACCGAAGCCGTGTAGGCTTTTTTCTTGCTTGGTCGTCTCGAAACCCGGGTTGCTCTGCCCGCTGTGCGTATTTCGAAATTGGAAGATCACAACCTCGCGCTCTTTTTCGATGATGATGGCGAGCTTCCTTTGTTCTAGCGGTAGGCGCTCCAATGCCTCGATGCAATTGTCGAGATTGTTCCCCACTAGAACGGCTAAATGCGCGGGGTTCATGGGGAGTTCGTCCGGAATGTCGAGGTCGATCGTGCAGTTTTCCGGCGCGATCTCGAGGCTCGCAAGTTTCGTCGCGAGGACGAGCTGCGCGATCGGGTTTTGGGTGTAGATCGCCTTCGAAGGGGTGTCCAGTTCGTCAATCATCGATGCGATCTCCGCTTTTACTTTCTCCTCGGGCAGCGCACTGATCCCGATCAGCTGGTTCTTCATATCGTGCCGAAACCCGCGGATTTTTTTTCATTTTCGCTGAGGCTGTCGTAATACTCGGAATAGGCATTCTGACGCAAACGCAACGCTTGGTTTTCCATCTCTTTGCGGTCGATATTTTGGACGATGTCGACAAAAAAGTAAAATAGCAAAAACAGAATCAGGATAAACACGATATTGAGCAACACCGGCATGAGATTCGTCTCCTCCAATAGATAGATATTGGTCATGAGAGAGGCGTATCCCAGGATGACCATTCCTAAGATCAAATGATGATGCAGTAGAGAAGAGGGTCCGGTTTGGAGAAAGGAGCGGTCTCCGAAGCGCCGGGAGAGCAGTACGATTAAGAAAAGGCGTATGGCGGCTAAGCTTATCGCGATCGTCAGCGGATTTTGGGCGGGGTTGGCCATCGTCAGTCGAAAGAGGATAAACAACAGCGCTTCGCTGATGATCATAATGGCACAAAATAGCACCAAGTGGATGATCCGCTTCTTCCATGAATCCGCAAAGTGAAGGAGGGCCATCGTCAAGAAGACGACCGATACGACCAGCAAATTGAGGAGGGGAATTTCCAAGATTCCCACCGCCGCAACCACGGCCACGGCAAAGAATACAGTAAACATATTGAGCCATTTTGCGGTCTGGCTCGAGATCGCAACGAGGCCGGTAGCCCCTCGCTCGCTCGTGATGTGTTGGTTGTCTCTCTTTTTCTTCGCAAAGAAGGCGGATTGATAGTGAAGCATCAAATAGACCTCCACAATCGCATTGGCTAAATAAAACAAGATCGCACTCATTTGCGACTCGCTGCCAAGGATCCCGCAAAAAAGGATTTAAACGACTTGTAGCCTTCCCGACTAAACGGCAGCACTTCCCCGTCCGCCATTTCCACTTCGTGTACCTTCACACCGTTTTCTTCGTTCGACCGAACCTCTTTCACAAAGCGCACATTGATCGCGATCGACTGGGAAATGCACGTAAACAGTCGCTCCGTATCTAAGCGCTTTAGAAGTGACTTTAAAGTCTCTCGAACCTCGTATTCGTCCCCGTCTTTCATATGTAAAACCGTATAGCGACCCTCTTTCGTCGCGTGTAAAATATCATATTGATTGAGCAGGATGCTCCGCTTATTCTCTACGATCTCAACGGGCTTGTAGTCCTTCTTCATCCGATCGAAGGCGATTTGTAGCGTGTCGACCAGGTTTCTCTCCCGAATCGGCTTCAAGATATAACCGATCGCTTGCGTTTTATATCCTTCGATCGCATACTGTTCATGCGATGTGATAAAGACGATCTTCGCTTCCCGATTCGTGTCTCGAATCGTTTGCGCGTACTCCATCCCGTTGTCTTCGTGGATTTCGATATCCAAAAGAAACAGGTCGTAGTCTGCTATATTTCTTGCTTTATCCAATTTTTTCAAGTCATCGAAAATATCCAGAGTGTATTCATACTCCGATTGGAAATTCCGATTGGTCAATTCTACAATTCGATCGCGAAAGATTTCTTCATCATCGCATATGGCAATCCGAAACATGGTTTCCTCCTTCATCTGCGAATTTATCCGTCTTTGTACCAAACGAGCTGAAACCAGTATATCAAATAAACCGATGAACGGACATGAAAAAAAGTCCGCGCGATCGGACTTTTCTCAGATTTTACATTACGCGATTTTTTTCTCCCGTTCAGCATTCGTCATCGGAATGACTTCGTCGAAGTGGGAGAGTTCCTCGGGGTCATGCGTGATCACGACCCAGGTTTTCTTGGAACTTTTCATGAGTTGATAGAAAATCTCTTTTGCGTGGGGGTCCAATTGCGAGGTGGGTTCGTCTGCCAACACAAGGTCCGCATCTTTGATCAGCGCGCGGATAATCGAAATCTTTTGCCTTTCACCGCCGGACATCGTCTGCCCCCACACGCGATCTTTTGCGTATTCGATCCGAAATCGTTCCAAAAGCGGACGAACCGCGCTCTCGTCGGCGGCAGCCATATTCTCTCGGGCGCCTCCCGTGAAGACAAAAGCGTCTTGCGGAATATAGGCGACCCGCTCAAACAACGCGTCCTTTCGAATCTCTTTTTCATCATACCCGCCAATCTCGATCCGCCCTTCGTAGCG
This sequence comes from uncultured Peptoniphilaceae bacterium, assembly GCA_964522555.1. Classification (GTDB taxonomy): domain Bacteria; phylum Bacillota; class Clostridia; order Tissierellales; family Peptoniphilaceae; genus JAAYQA01. The sequence goes on from CAZFWK010000078.1 coordinate 2,699, forward strand.
ATCGTAGAGTCCCGCCAAGATCTTTAACAGCGTGCTCTTGCCCGATCCGTTTCGTCCCGATAAGGCGTATGTCTTTCCCGGTTCAAGATGAAAATGCAAGTCGGAAAAAGTCGCGTGATCCGCGCCCGGATAAGTGAAGCGAAGCTCCCGGACGTGTATCGGAATCTTCTGCTCGCTCAACTCGCGCCCGGCAACCTGTGGTTTCGTCCCCATTATGTTCCTAACATTTTCTACGATACTCCGACAGCTCTTGATTCTTGTAATCGCACCGGCGATTCCGATGACGGGTTCAAATGCGTACCCGATGATCTCGATACTCGCGATCATCAATCCCAACGTAATCTGCCCGTTTAGAATCAGCCATGCCCCAATCGCATATGCCGCGATGTGAACCCCTAAGGTGACGATCATGATCAATCCGTTTGCGGTTTGGGAGAGGTTCTGCCGGTACTCTCCTTTCGTTTCCTGCTTGTGGATTCTCTCATGGACGGTCTTCTGGATCACATTTTGCAGCGAAAATATCTTGATCAAGGCGAAGCCGCGGCAGTTTTCTTCCACGATTTGATTGAGCGATTTCACCCGATCCAAGAACTCCGTATTGGCCGTCTCCATCTTCTCTGAAAATAAGATCGTTACGAGTAAGCTTACGATCACCATTCCGGCGAGTAATCCGATGAAGGCGGGGTGGATCGCCCAGAGGCTCGCTAGCGAGATGACCAGGATCGGGATACAGGAAAGGAGCGCCAGTATGCTTCGAAAGTACTCGCTCTCGAGTAAGTCCAGTTCCTTGACGAAAAAACTTACGTGCTCTGCCGTGTCTTCCGAGGTGAATTCCTCGTACCGCTGTCGGTTCCACCCGCGGATGACTTTTTCTTTGACCTCCGTGTTTCGCTCCCGCATCCAGCGGTTTTCTGTGCGCGTGTGGAAAAAATACAGAATTCCTTGTATCGCCAATAATAGCACGGACAGCCCGATGCCTTGCGGGATGAGATCGAACTCCCGCTTTCCGACCGTATCCAAAACGCGGGCCATCGACAGGCTGAATGCGATCAAGCTCGCTGCATACAAGGCGGAGGCGATCCCCGGACGCAGTAAGCTTCTTCTTGTAAACAGCTTAGTGCTGGGCTTCATGGTTCTTCTTACGCGCTGCCGACAGGAAGAAAAGGACAAAAGCACTTAGCGTCGGTAGCAACAATTCTCCGATCTGGAATCCGCTGACCTCTCCCACGGCAATCCCTTCGGGCAATGCCTGGAAGCTGTTTGCGGCGATCGTCTCATACCCTCCCAAATTCCCGAAGACCACGCTTCCGGCTGCAAAGAGAACCGTGTACACGAGCGTATTGACCAGTACGATCGGCAGTGCACCGACGCCTTTCGCCTTATGTACGACCAGAGCGGAGAGCAGGACCGGAGCGAGTACGAGGACCAGGTAGGTCGTGAAGTTCAATTGTTCTCGCAACAGGATCATCGCGCCCATCGCGAGTGCGGTAAACAATGCGGTAAAAATCGGTGTCTTTTTCATGAGAAACTCCTTTCGTTTTATAGAGAACTTGCGAACAGATTATACAACCAGTGAACGGCGATCGTATCGCCTAAGTCTTGCGTTTTGCGATAGAGAAGGCCAATCACAATCGTAATGGGGAGGCGGAATAGGATATTTTCCACAAATCCCGCACCGGAGTGCAATACAAAGACAAACAGCAATGCCGATAGAAGATGCGGAAGAATGTCGCCTTTAAAGATGCGGGACAGCACATAGATCACCGCGCCTCGAAAGAGCACCTCTTCCCCGATGGCCACTGCGATATTTTGTAAGAGCACAAGCCGAAGGAGCGTATGGTCTTGGTACCGTGTGGACAAGAGGAGTGCAAACCCTGCGGTAATCGCGATCCTGAACACGTTCTTTTGCCATCCGGATTTCCGGATCCCGATCTCCTCCCAGCGGACTTTGTACTGCTTCTTCAAATACGCGACCGGAAAAAGCACAAAAGCGATCGCGATACTGCTGGCGGAAAAGAGAATCGGCTCGGCCGGGTTCCCGGTGCCTGCGAACTGGTATTGGAGGAGCAGCAGGATCCCCATCAGCGGGATCGCGCCTCCTAATAGGACCAGCAGGTCCACCCATTCCTTCATTTTCAGTTGCACGCTTGCAGTAAGTCCGTTTATGCGCGAGAATCGCTCGACTTCGTGCCCTTTCTCACTCATATTCCGCTGCCATTTTCTTTCTCCCGATTAGGGAGGCCGCGATCGAATACGTTGCGCACACGCCGAGCGTGAGGAGGGTGAGCATGATGATCTCCGACTGGTTGGTCCAATCCGGGTACTCCATCAGCACTTGCAAGTAGTATTTCGGCATGATGTACTTGATCACGGGGATCGATGCGCCCACCAATTGCACAAAGAAGATCCCGACGGAGGTCAAGATGGTGGCGAGCGGTCGCAGGAACAGCCCCAGTACTATACTCACCTGCACAAAGGCGACGAGTTCCGCGATCATCGCAATGAGATTCGCCCCGAAGAAGAAGCTGTACGAGTCGAACATTTGCGTCGAAAGCCGGTCCGTATCGAGAATGATGAGCTTGAGCGCAATGAGCCCGACGGCAAGAAACACGAGGATGACCAGGAGCAAGCCTTCCGTCAACACGCGCTGCTTGGTTGTCACGACGCTTTTTTTCGATGCGATCTTTGGAAAGTACATCATATAGTAGCGAGACTCCACCTCGACCGCCATCGTATTCGCCGCGATCACTGCGAAGAAGATGTGAAAGATCCCCATGCTCGACGCCATACCAAACGCCGATACCAAGAGACTGAACAAGCTGATCTGCCCGGGCATCGCGTAATCCATTTTATACGGGGTGTCGGTATAGCGCATGCTAAGCGCCAGGATCAGAGGAATGAGGATTACCAAAAAGGACAGGTAATACTCGATTCGGTGATAGTTTTTGTATCGTTCCACTTGTAGTAAATTCATCGAATCCTCCTTATGCGAACATATCTACAAGGGATCGTTCCCTTGTTTCGATGCTTTCTATTTTCATCCCGGAATGGACGAGCATTTTGAAAAATCCGTCGATTCGAGAATTGCTTTCCGGTGTATAGATGAGGGTGTTTTCGTTCACCTCAATGGGGTCGAGCGTTTGGATGGCCGCCTCGTTCACCGAATCCACGGTGACGATCAGCTCGGTCTTTTTTTGCATCGGCCCGTCGTATTGCACGGTGCCTTCTTTAATTAAGATGATATGGTTGCAGATTTCCGCTACGTCTTCCAGGTCGTGACTGGAAAACAAAATCGACATGCCTTGCTTTGCCTTTTCTTTGATCGCTTCTTTCACGATCGACTTTCCGATCGGATCGAGTCCTAAAAAGGGCTCGTCCAACACCGTAAAGGTGCGTGCGGTGAGAAGCGCTTGCGCCAGCCCCAGCCTTTGCCTCATGCCGTAGGAATAGTCTTTTACTTTCTTGTGCTTTGCCTCTTTCAATTCCACTAAGGCCAAGATCTCATCGATCCTCGATTCAACTTCCGCTTTGTCTTTTTCTCCGTCGATCCAAAGTAGGAGTTTCAGGTTTTCATAACCCGATAAGTAATTCAAAAAATTGCTTTCGATCAGTACGCCGAAGTCCTTCGTCAATTCCTTATGTTGCTTGATCTCTTTTGCATCAAACTGTAGGATCCCTTGTTCATAACCGTGAATTCCGGTGATCGCTTTTAAAAGAGTCGTCTTACCGGCTCCATTCTTCCCGAGAAGGCCTACGATCTCCCCTTCGTGCACGGTAAAGTTCACATCGTTTAATACTTGCTTGTCGCGATAAGATTTCCCGAAACCCCTTGCGATTAAACTGACTTTTCGATTCATGGTCTTTCCCTCATTTTCAATTGATTCTAATTTGAATCCGCCGATCCGCAGAACGAAGTGACACTTGCGTTCTGCGGATCGCTCGATTCATTCAGTAGCCCCCGGAATTAGATTCCGAATACGCCTACGGTTACCGGAATTCTCCAAACTCTAAATGTTCCACAGCCTTTTTTGTTGGTTTTGTTGAATAACATGTCGCTTCTCCTTTCTCCTCTTTGTTGTAAGTACGTTTGCCGAGCGAATCGGCTTTTCTCAAACTAGATTCCGAATACGCCTACGGTTACCGGAATTCTCCAAACTTTGAACGTTCCGCAGCCTTTTTTGTTGGTTTTGTTAAACAGCATGTCTCTCCCCCCTTTCTTCTTGAAATATGGATTGAGCTATATTACTGAACACCTGATCGAAGTGCGCAAGGTACACCTCGCACAACGGATCGAGTGAAGCAGTCGAATGATGGGTGCAATAGGCCCGATACCGACACCCCGCTCCGCAAACATATTTATATTCGCAGTGCTTGCACGTAGGATTCTCATCTACCTCGAATGTACATACGGGATGAGACGCTCTTCTTCTTAAAATCTCTTCAAGCGATTCCTTATACAGATTCCCCAAGGAGAATTCTTCCCCGAAGAACATATGACACGGCATCACTTCGCCATCACTTTGGATGCTGATGAGGCTTTTGCCGGCTCCGCAGGAGACCGAGCAACCCAGATCATTCTCCATCGCGGAGTCTGCGATACGCAATTCGTCTTCTTGTACGGTCGATCGTAATTTTCTATATTCTTCTGCCCGAAGGAGAAACGGTTCAAATTCCTCCGAGGGCTTTGCTGCAAATAAGCTGATATTCATTGTGATACCGAGCGAGTTTGCCAAATCTTGATACTCTTGGATCTCGTCGATATTTTGTCTGTGTATGGTTGCGATCAGATTGACCGGGATCTGTTCTTTTGCTGCCGATAGTTTCGACAAGATTCGGTTGTGGATTCCGGGATCTCGTAAGTACGATACTTCCTGCGAATAGCCGTCCAGGGAGAACGAGATAAGGTCGATATATTTTCCCAACTCTTCCCATCGGCTAAAGGGCGCGGTTCCGTTTGTGATGAGGCTGATCATTTCGAAGCCCGATTCGCGTTTCGCGTGCCGCATCAGCTCTACGATATCTTTACGCAAGAGCGGCTCTCCACCCGAGATCACCAGCTTCTTCACGCCGTTCCCTCTGAGTTCATCCAGCGCGTGGATCATGCGATCCGTGTCGGGTTCCGCCAATTCGTTTCGCTCGTCTTCATACGAGTAGCAGCCGACACAATGCAAATTGCATCGATGT
>CAZFWK010000079.1:0-2490 GCA_964522555.1 uncultured Peptoniphilaceae bacterium
GTTCGCCTTCGTCCATCGCGCGCTGCGAGGGGAAGAGTCCCTGCTCAAGCCCCGTCACAAATACGCTGTCGTATTCCGTGCCCTTTGCGCTGTGTACGGTCATCAGGGAGACGCCGGTTTCCGCGCCGTCCGCCTTGTCCACATCGGAAAGTAAACTTACGCCTTGCAAGTATTCCGCAAGGGTCGCCCCTTCGTTTTCCTCTTCAAATTCCGCGATGGAGGAGATAAACTCGTCGATATTTTCCATCCGGGTGATATCTTCCAGCTGCTTCGATTCCTTCAACATGGCTTCGTAGCCGCTCATCTTCACCACGGCTTTTACAAACTCCGTAAGACTCATTGTGTCGACCAGCGCCTCCAGCTCCTTCAGCATCGAGATAAATGCACTGATCTTCTTCTCCGTCGCAGCGCCGATCCCCGGGATGACGGCGACTTGTTCCAACGCTTGCCTGAACGGTTGGTTCATGCGCATGCTCCAATCGCTCACGCGGTCGATCGTGGTCTTTCCGATCCCCCGTTTCGGCGTGTTGATAATTCGCATGATGCTGATCGCATCTTCCGGGTTTACGATCGCCTGCAGATAGGAAGAGATATCCTTAATCTCTTTGCGGTCGTAGAACTTGAGCCCCCCGATCAACTGATAGGGAATGCCCTCTCGCCTAAGCTGTTCCTCAAACGAACGCGACTGCGCATTGGTGCGGTACAGGATCGCGATCTCTCGAAGCGGAGTGCCGTTGTAGCGCATCTGCTCGATCCACTGGATAACCTTCTGCGCTTCTTCGTCGCTGGTGAGGCACTTGTGATACTTCACTTTGGCTCCGTCGCCGTTGTCGGTCCAGAGGACTTTTTCTTTTCTTTCGGTATTGTTGTCGATGATTCGGTTTGCGATCGTCAAAATATTCTGTGTAGAGCGGTAGTTTTGCTCGAGCACGACGGTTTGCGCTTTTGGAAAATCCTTTTCGAAGTCGAGGATATTGTTGATGTCGGCGCCGCGAAACTTATAGATACTCTGGTCGATGTCTCCGACCACGCAGATCCGCTTATGGAGCCCCGAAAGCGCCCTTACCAAGTCGTATTGCATGCGGTTGGTGTCTTGATACTCGTCTACAAACACGTACTCGAAACGCTCCTGGAAAGTGTCGAGCGTCTCCTTGTCTTTCTCTAGGAGTTCGAGCGTCTTTAAAATCAGGTCGTCAAAATCCAACGCGCTATTCTCTTTCAGTTTCTGCTCGTATAGCGGATACAGCTCTGCGACTGCTTTCATAAACCCGAACTTTGGGTTGGTAGCTGCGAGTTCATCGGGCGAGATCCTTCGGTTTTTGTGATTGCTAATCGATGAAATCACCGAATTCAACTTCACACCGAGCGCTTCTTCCGTAGTATTCAATTCCTTGAGCGCTTCCTTTAACACGCTCTTTTGGTCATTTCGATCGTATATGCTAAAGGATCGGTTGTATCCGATGCGATCGATCCGCTGCCTGAGGATCCTGGCACAGATCGAGTGGAATGTGCCGATCCAGAGTCGGTCGACGTCGATCTCGGGAAGGAGCAACCCGATCCTCTCTTTCATCTCTTTTGCGGCTTTATTGGTAAATGTGATCGCTAAAATTCGATTGGCATACACCTTCTTTTCACGAATCAGGTACGCGATCTTCGTGGTTAGAACTTTGGTTTTCCCGGAGCCGGCTCCGGCCAAGATGAGCATCTGGCCTTCCGTTTGGCTCACGGCTACTCTTTGCTTTTCATTTAAAGTGGAAATCACGCACTCACCTCCTTCTTCTCCTCTTATTATAGTGCAATTCAGCCTTTCGCGGTAGGGTGAGGTATGTCATATCAAATTATATTGATGTATCGGCGCTTCATATGCTATACTGATAGAAACTATTTCGAAAGGCTGATGACGATGGAAAAACGCGTACCCCTTTATTTTCTGACCGGATTCTTAGGGTCCGGTAAAACGACGGTATTAAAATATCTTCTGACCAAATTGCAGGGGCAAAAGGTCGGGGTGATTCAAAACGAATTCGGAAAACTCTCAATCGACGGCGACGTCCTCCGCGACGACGACATCAAAATGATCGAGCTCACCCGCGGCTCGATCTTCTGCTCTTGTTTACAACTTTCGTTCGTAGAGGCGCTCTCGGAGATCGCAAAGATGGACCTCGACCTCGTCTTCGTCGAGAGCTCGGGATGGGGCGACCCCTCCAATGCAGGCGAGATCATGGAAGCGGTGGAAGTACTGAGCCCGAATTACTACGACTACCGCGGAACGATCTGCTTGGTTGACGGGATTCATTACGCACAGCAGCTCGGACAAACGGAGACGATCGACCGCCAGGTGCAATACGCGCAAATCGTTCTGCTGACGAAAACCGACCTCATGACACCGGAAGAAATCGAGCGCACGAGCGCGCTCATTCGAGAAAAGAACGGCGACGTGCGCATCGTACCGATCGCAAACGGCGTAATCCCCGAAAACTTCTTGGAAGA
>CAZFWK010000079.1:2500-7825 GCA_964522555.1 uncultured Peptoniphilaceae bacterium
TCTCACGGAAAAGCCCGCAGCTCGAGAAACCACCAACACGGAAGAAAACAAACCGAAGACGATTTCGCTGTCGTACGAAGGGCAGATGCCTTTGGATACGCTCCTCTCTATCTTGGAAGCGGCGTCGGTCGATACGTTTCGCATCAAAGGATTTTGCCATACGGACGAAGGCTGGAAAAAGATCGACGGGGTCGAGCAGACGATCGACGTTTGTGAGACGGAACCACTCGAGAGCTCGCAATTGGTGCTGATCTCGAAGGTCGGGCCGAAGATGATCCGCACGATCGACACGGTTTGGAAAGAAAAGTCCGATCACCCGATGAAACTGAAGAATTAAGGAGAAGATTCGATGGATATCAAAGTATTAGGTGCCGGCTGCCCCGATTGCGATAAGCTCTATGCGAACACCGTGGAAGCGGTGAAGGCTGCAGGGTTGGATGTGGAGGTTGAAAAGATCGACAAATTGGCCGATATGGTGCGTCTCGGCGTGATGACTTCACCCGCGATCTGGATCGACGGGAAGCTCCTCTTCGCAGGGCAGGTCCCCAAAGCCAAAGCAATCGAAAAGAAACTGCGGTCACTGTAAGACTTGAAAATACAAAGTATGTAATACTTAAAGAAGCGAAGCTTGATTGAGAATCGAGCTTCGCTTCTTTTCATTATCGTAGCTTTACCACGATCAGATACAGAAGGATCGCACATGCGATGACGATGCCTGCGACCAGTCCGACCGAGATCCTCTTTTGCTCCGGTTCCGGCGGCCAGCTTGATTGCAGGGGCTCGTGCGCTTCCTTCACAGCTTCCGCCGCCTGTAGGAGTACGGTCTCTTGCGGTTCTTCCGGCGTATCCGTTTTCGGGCTTTTGTCCGGCGGGTGCGCGATCCTCTCCAAGGCTTCTGCGTGCTTGATCGGGTCCGTTGCCAGGCCCAGTTCCGCGAGATACGAGTTCTCTCGCTCCCTTTCCCGATTTACAAACGAATCGGCTTCTTCTCTCGTCCGTGGGTCGGCACCCGATTCAAGTAATTCATCCACGGCTTCCTGATTTCGTAGGCTGTCGCAAATCTTTCCGAGTGTCGTCTGCTTTTCTTTCGCGCTTTTGTGCCGCCTCTTTTGCAGCGGGGTCACATGCTCTTTAAAGTGCTCGGCGATATAGCGGTATTTTTTACTCTTGAGGCGAATCTTATGGACGGTTGGAAAGTCGAATCCTTTGAGGTCCGAAGTCGCTTCCAAAATATAGCGGTACCATCCGTGCAATTTCCGGTCCATAAATTCGATGCCGTCGATCTCACCCCATTCGGTGTGGCTCAGCGCTTGCACAAAGCGGTTGACGCCGACTTGGAACGCCCTTTGCGTGTCATCCTTTTGTAAGAATCCGAGGAGCCTCTCCTCTTCTTCCTTTCGCTCGCCCTTTAGCCTCTCGCTGAAAGCGGACCCTTCATGCGGGTCGGTTTCTTCCCACTCTTCCAAGAGCACGTCGAGTTCTCGCAGTAACGCACATTGCCTTGCCAGTTGGCGAAAATGATCCTGGAGTTCGGCATAGGTCCGTTCAGGCAGCAACTGCTTTACAAGAGAGATCAGCGCGCGAAAGCTCCGGATCGACACGCGCAGCTGGTGGACGGCTTCCACCTCATGTGGTGCTCTCAAATACCAATCCAGATTTTTGCGCATCAGGATCGCCGCTTCTTCGATCTTGGGTGCCATAAGCGATTGCAACGAGATCCCCGTACCCACACGCGGAGGGACATAGGGTTCCTCGGGCAGCGCCAAAAAGATCCAATCCGACGCAGGATACGACCAAATCAAACTTTCTTCGCCCGACTCGTCTACATGCGTCAGTGCGGCTCCCGGATGGTCGAAACGAAAGGCGTCGCCCGTGGCTTCGGTAATGGCTTGGGTTAGGGTATCCGCATCGCTTGCGACGATTCGAACCGAATCGCTCAGATCGACTTCGTCGCCCGGGTACTTCACATCGACCTCTCCGATCGTTTCCGAAAGCACATCGAGGCTCTTCGTCCTCTTCGAATCGAGGTACAGGGTTCGCTTCCCTGCCGGGATCGCCGTACCCAATGCCCTGGCTCGGATTCGGAATCGATTCTGCCGAGCGATTTCATCCGGTCCGCCTTCGGGGTAGTTGGGGGGATAAAGCCACAATGTATACAACTTCTTCACCTCTTCATTCCCAATGTAAAGGAAAACCCGCGAGGAGTTCCTGCGGGTTTTCGGTACGTCGATTTACGGTTTTGTCACTCTCGTCTTTTTTTCTGATCGGTTCTTTGCGATGAGGTGATCCAACACGAGATCGTAACCGTCTGCACCATAATGCAAAGAGCGATTTACACGGGAAATCGTCGCGGTCGACGCGCCGGTTTCCTTTTCGATCTCGTTGTAGGTTTTTCGTATCATCAACAGCTTCGCCACTTCGAGTCGTTGCGCGATGGAGTTTAACTCTCTCACCGTACAAGCGTCCTCAAAAAATTTGTAGCAGTCATCCTTTGTTTTCAACAACAGGATCGCCTCGAAAAGCTCATCGAGTTGTTTACTCTTATACTTAGGATTGGTAGACATACTTCACACCCCTTTTAGAAGAGTCCTACAATCTCTCCGTTTTCTTTGATGTCGATCTTGTTGGCCGCAGGTACTTTCGGAAGTCCCGGCATGGTCATTATCTCACCTGTCAACACGACGATAAAGCCCGCACCGTTGGATAGGTTCATATCCGCGATGCTGATTCTGAATCCTCTCGGTGCGCCGAGTAGGGTCGGGTCGTCGGAGAAGGAGTATTGTGTTTTCGCCATGCAGATCGGAAGGTTACCGCGTCCGATCGCTTCGATATCTTTGATCTTCTTCTCCGCTTTCTTGGAGAAGTCGACGCCGTCTGCACGATAGATCTCTTTTGCGATCTTTTCGATTTTTTCCTTGATGCTGAGTTCGGTATCGTAAAGAACTTGGAATTTGTTGTCGTTGCCTTCCGCAAGCTCTACGACGGTCTTTGCGAGTTCAACCGCGCCTTCGCCGCCTTTCGCCCATACCGGTGCGAGGACCGCAACGGAACCGGCTTCTTTTACGAGTTCAAGCAGAGTGTTGAGTTCCGCTTCGGTGTCGGTCGGGAACGGGTTGATCGCGACGACTGCCGGTAAACCGAACTTCTTGATATTGTCCAAATGTTGTGCCAGGTTTGCGAAGCCGTTTTTGAGCGCTTCGACATTTTCCGTTCCGAGGTCCGCTTTTGCTACGCCGCCGTTGTGCTTAAGCGCACGTACGGTTGCTACGATTACGACGACATTCGGATTCAGGTCTGCAACGCGAGCTTTGATGTCGAAGAATTTCTCCGCACCCAAGTCTGCGCCGAAGCCGGCTTCCGTTACGACATAGTCGCCTAGTTTAAGAGCGGTTTTGGTTGCGAGTACGGAGTTACATCCGTGTGCGATATTGGCAAACGGGCCGCCGTGGATGAACGCCGGGGTGTTTTCCAGAGTTTGTACGAGGTTTGGTCGGATTGCATCCTTCATGACGAGTGCAACCGCGCCTTGTCCTTCAAGATCTCTTACGAACACCGGTTTGTTGTCGTAAGTATATGCGACGAGAATATTGGCTACTCTTTCTTTTAAGTCTTCGAGGTTTGCCGCTAAGCAGAGGATCGCCATGATTTCCGATGCAACGGTGATATTGAAGCCGTCTTCTCTCGGAACGCCGTTCGGTTTGCCGCCGAGGCCGACTACGATTTGGCGAAGCGCGCGGTCGTTCATGTCGAGAACGCGTTTCCAAAGAACTCTTCTCGGGTCGATTCCGAGGAGATTGCCTTGTTGTAAGTGGTTATCTAAAAGAGCCGAGATGAGATTGTTTGCGGTTGTAATCGCGTGGAAGTCCCCTGTGAAGTGTAAGTTGATATCTTCCATCGGAACTACTTGTGCATGACCACCGCCGGCTGCTCCGCCCTTTACACCGAAGCTCGGTCCCAAAGACGGTTCTCTAAGTGCGGTAATGGTCTTCTTGCCAATCTTGTTCAGCCCCATGGAAAGGCCTATGTTCATGGTGGTTTTCCCTTCACCTGCAGGTGTCGGATTGATTGCGGTTACAAGAATCAATTTCCCGTCGGGTTGGTCCTTTTTGCTTGCGAGAACGTCTAGGCTGACCTTCGCTTTGAATTCACCGTATTGCTCCAGGTCTTTCGGATCGAGGCCTAAACCGGCTGCTACCTCGACGATGGGTTGTAACGTTGCCTCTTGTGCAATTTGAACGTCTGTTTTCATAAAATCCCTCCTCTTATTTTTACCAAACTCTACATACAGTATGACTTTACAGTATCACAATCGCATTGAAATTTCAACTATTTTTAGCGTCCGATATCGCTTCGATACTGTAATCCTTCCAGTGGGAGCAAATCGATTTCATTATATAACACTTCTCTCGCTCTGCTTAGATCCCGTTGTACGGTAACAAAGGTCAGAACTCGGCCTCCGTTGGCCGTAAAGTTGTCGCCCCGCTTCGCCGTGCCGTTGTGAAATACGAGGACCTCTTCCGTGAGCTCCGAAAAATCCGGCAGCACCATTCCCTTTTCGTATGCATCGGGATAGCCGATCGCGGTCGCCACGACGCCCAAAGCCGTGCCCTCTTTGTACGTGATGTCGTCACAAGTAAGCGTGCCGTCCATCGCCTTCGCGAAGATCGCCCCCAAGTCCGAATCGAGCAGCGGGATCAGCGCTTCCGTCTCCGGGTCCCCGAAGCGCGTGTTGAATTCGAGCACATAGGGAATATCCGCCTCGATCAGGAAACCGATAAAAAGAAGCCCCGTAAACTTCAGCCCTTCCGAAAGGAGCGCATGCTCGATTTGCGGCACGATCTCATCGTAGATCCTTGCCTCAGCTGCTTTCGACAATTTCGGATTCGGTGAAATACAGCCTACGCCGCCTGTGTTCTCCCCGGTATCGCCTTCGCCGATCTTTTTGTAATCCATCGCGGACTGCATCGGGACGAGTTTCCCTTCCGAGACAAAGCAAAATACGGAGGCCTCGTAGCCCGAGAGGTATTGTTCGACCAAGATCGAATTCCCCTCCTCACCGAACTTTCCATCCTCCAGGATCGTACGCACGGCATGGATCGCCTCTTGCTCGGTGGTCGCGATGATGACGCCTTTCCCCGCACAAAGCCCGTCCGCCTTGATGACGACCGGTAGCGAGAAGGAAGGCAGTGCTTGAATCGCCTTGGAAGGATCCGTGAAATGCATCGCTCTGGCGGTTGGGATCCCGTACTTCACCAAGAGATCTTTTGTAAACTGCTTGCTCGATTCGAGTCTTGCACAAGACCGATTCGGGCCGAAAATTCGCAG
>CAZFWK010000080.1:0-7732 GCA_964522555.1 uncultured Peptoniphilaceae bacterium
GGGGTCTTGGCTGCCGCAGTAAAGGGTCCTGTACTCTTAACTGCGAAAGATCATCTGCCGGATTCTGTAAAGGAAGAATTACAACGCCTCAAGCCGACGCAAATCTATCTATTGGGCGGCGACAATTCGATCTCTAACGCCGTGGAATTTGAACTGTACACGTACGCGACCGTCGAACGGATACAAGGCAACACGCGGTACGAAACCGCAAATCGGATTCGGGAAAAGATCCTCGAACTGAATCCGGATTATCATAAGACCCAATCCGGCTATGTGAGCGGTTTGCAGTTTGCGGACGCGCTACCCGCAGCTGCATACGCGGCGCATAAAAAAGTTCCGCTTCTGCTGACCGACGGCGTCAGCACAATCGACGGCGCGGACACGGTGTTCGGCGGAGCGACTACGATACCTAAGTATAGCGGCAAGATGAGAATTGCAGGATCCAACCGATTTTCTTCTTCGGTTGAAGCTGCGAATGCCTCTTTCGGAAAGAATCCGAAAGCCGTGGTCCTCGTCTCGGGCAGAAGCTTCCCCGATGCCCTCTCCGCGATCTCACTGTCCGTGGCACACGATGCCCCGATCTTGCTGGTCGAAAAAGATACGATTCCGAAAGAAATCGCCACCTATCTCGATCAAAACACGGCGTTAGAAAAAATCCTCGTCGTAGGGGGAGAAAACACGATTTCAAGGAAGATCGATCGACAGTATGTGCAGGTACCTTTTCCTCCCGTTCCCGAGGACTTGAGACCGTTGAACAAATTCTCGAATGCGCGAAAAGGATGGGCCTATGCTCACAATGATGCATCCTTGGATGCGCTCATTCGAAAACACAATGCGCACTCGAGATTCCCCGAGATCGGCAAGAAATTGATCCTGACCTTCGATTGTGGCTATAGCTTAAGCGATTACACGTCGCGCATTCTCGATACTTTAAAGGAAAAAAAGGTACAAGCGACTTTCTTTTTAGCCGGAGCGTTTATCGACAGCGAACCGAAAACGACGATCCGCATGACGGAGGAAGGCCATGTGGTTGGAAACCACACAGTAGACCACAAACTGGCACCGGACACGATCCACACGTACGGCGTTCAGACGATCATAGACGATATCAAGGGCTTGGAAAAGAAATACAAAGCGGTCACGGGGCTCGAACTTTCTCCCGTCATCCGCCCGCCGGAAGGATTATGGAGCGAAAAGAGCCTCGCGCTCTATAAGATGCTCGGGTACGAAACCTATTTCTGGGACCTCGCATACCTCGATTGGGATATCCACAATCAGCCTTCGGAGTCGTTCGCTTTAGCGACTTTAAAGGAAAAGACAAGGCCGGGTGCCGTCATCCTCTTGCATACGATCAGCAAGACCAATACTAAAATATTGGGTGAATACATCGACTGGGCAAAATCACAAGGGTATGAGTTTATTTCACCTTTGGATATCGAAAAATAAAATAATCCATTGCAATAAAACAGCGCTCCAATTCGTTAATCGAGTAGGAGCGCTGAATTTATGTTCCTTTCTATGATAAGAAGGCGTATTCGTATGTGTCTAGGCATAGGAACCGCCATTCCCAGGCAGCCACGGGACTCTCTCCCCCGAGGCTGCCATTTGATTTTAAAAGTGGAATCTTTTTTGAATCTCTTCTTTTAGCGCCACCCGGTGTCGAACGATCGTAAAAAGCAAGATGGATATGCTCGCGATCGATGCGACCAAGCTCGGCCACACCGGGTCCACTATGCGTAGAAATACCAAGAGTAAGGGAATCAAACCGACAACGGCGACGCCTTGCAAATAGAGGATGGTGTCCCCGGTTTTGAGTCTCGACGCTTTCGCCGCGATCAAAGCCGCTACCAATGCCGTAAGCACGATCAGTGGAAGTGCGTACTGTACCGACCACCCGCTCCAACCGGATAAAAAATCCCACAACGCGGATAGTCCCGTCAGGATCAGTACCATATAGAGCAAAGCTTTATTCGGGTTTCTTCGCTTATAGAGCAATGAAAGGACAACCGCCCATAAGCCGACCATCAAGACCAGTACAAAACGCAAGGATAGTGCGGGAATCCACAAGTCTCTCACGAGCATGGTCAGCATCAGGATGAGTCCCGTTACGAGCAGGCTCGAGAGGAGAGCCGTCTTTGCATTGTAACGCGGTGGAATATCCGGATACGGGGAATCGTCGATCGCGAGCGTTCGTTCGACCTCTCTTTCATAAATCCGATTCCCGAATACCGCAAGCGTGAGCCCTGCATTCTTCAGCCGATTGCAAAATGCGTTTTGAATCTCATCGTTTTGAAAAGGGGAAGTGAATGTGATCGTAAAGGCATCGCCATGGCTGAGCACCGAAAACTGCGGTCTTACCGCTGCAGTCATTAGCCCTGCCGAGACCACTTCTTCTCCGTGGCACTCTTGGACATTCAGCCTGCCGGTATTGGTCATCGCACCCGTGATCCCCCAATTATTGACTGCATTCGCAATCTTTAAAATCCCGTCTTTAATCGGCCTGGGGAAAACCCGGAGTATCAAATTTTCTTCCAAAGAAAGGAGCTTTCGTACCTTTTCTTCCATGGCCTCCGCTGTGATCTGTTCTCGAAATTGCGTGGCAAGATCCTCGCAGATCGTACGCGTATTGTCCATGCCTTGCCGGAATCGGTGCTTTACCACGACGGTGGCAAAAAAATTGCGTGCCGTTTCAGAAGGGAAAAACTGTCGCAAATCGACCGACAGCGCGATGGCCACCGTATCGGCACGCTTTTTTTGTCTTTCGGAGAGCGTCTCCTCGATCGCTTGCATAAATAGAGCCGTCAGATAGACCGTAGCGGTCGTGCCGTGTAACTTTGCGAGCTTGAGTATCTCTTTCGTATCACATCGAATTTCGTGCACCTGCATCCGACCGTCGATCGTCGGGACCCCCGTGATGCGCACGATTCGGTCCTTTTCTTTGGTCGTCTTTTTACGGACGCTGTTCCAAAGCATCCGGGAACCGAGCTTATGCAAACCGTCCGGTCTCTTCTCACTCGGACCGATCTGAAAACCGTCCTTCATATGTTCGGCACTCAGAGCTTGCCTTTGCATTTCGCTTTCCGAGCCCAAATATCGGCACAAGATTTCGGTTAGGAATCGGTGTGACCCACTTCCGTCCGCGAGCGCATGAAAGATCTCTAAATGGATCCGGTTCTTTCGGTAAAGCACGCGAAAAAGAAGCCCTCGATAGTCAGGTGTATACAATAGGCTGCAAGGCACATCTTTTTCTAGCGCGATCACCGGACGAAGGTCCGAGTCCTCGAAATAGTACCAAAAGATACCCCTTCGGATCGTCGCATGGAACCAATCGAAGTCGTCATATGCCTTATCGACAGCGCGTTGCAATCGATCGGGATCGACCTCATTCTTCAGCTCCACGGTATAGCGATACACTTTGGTGTCGATACCGTTATAGGTCGCCAAGAAGATCTTGGAAGCGTTCTCAAGCGGGATCCAGTGTTTACCGAGGCGCTCGCGCCAAACCGGTCTCCCTGCTTCTTTTTGCGTCATCGTGACTCACCACCGGATAAGAAGAGCTGAATCGTCTTGTAGAGTCTTTTGACCGCTTCGTGGAACGGTCGTTCATAGGTCCAAAAGCCGTGCGGCACGTCGGGGAAACGGTGCAATGTGACCGGAACTCCTGCACGTTCTAATCTCTCGGCATAAAACTCCGCCTCATCCCGAAGCGGGTCGTATTCGGCGGTGATGATCAGCGTATCCGGAAGACCGCTCAAGTCGTCCGACAATAGCGGTGCAATCTCAGGATTTTTTTGGTCGACACCTTCCGGAATGTAGAGATTATAGTATTCAACCAGCTTTTTTCGGGTCAGCCCGAAGCTCTCTCCTTTATCGTTCACCGATTCAAAGGGCGAGTTCTCCGTATAGTCCCACCCAACTGCGGGATACAACAAGATTTGCTTCTCGGGAAGCGGAATCCCGCGTTTTTTCAGCCTCTGGCAGGCGACTGTCGCAAGATTCCCTCCTGCGGAGTCGCCGATGACGGTGATCGGGCGAAAGCGGTCACTCGGGTCTTCACATACAAAGCGAAGGACCTCGTAACAGTCATCAAGGCCAGCGGGAAACGGGTGCTCGGGAGCCAATCGGTAATCAACCGAAAGCACGGGCGTCCCGGTCTCTTCCACCAACTGCACGCAAACCGGCGTGTACGTGTCGACATTGCCGATCACATAGCCGCCGCCATGGAAGAACACCGTGGTACCCTGCGCATTTTCCTCGGGGCTGATAAACAAGCGCACCGGGATGTCGTGGTCGCCATTCTCGGCTCGGAGCTCTTGATCCCATAGGATAAAATTCTCGGGGATCTCCTCTTTCGAAGCCGCCCATTCCTGAAAGCGCCGAACGATTTCATAGTCCCGGGTCATATCAAATACCGGCATGGAAATAATTTTTAGTGCCAAACGAACGATTAGATTCATACCGGCTCCTTTCTTCCGCGTGGAGCGCTGGCTCCGCTACGGATCGGTTTTATTCTTTGCAAATCGAAGTCTTCTGCTATTTGTACCCGAAATACAAGAGATTCCGCCTGCTACTCATTCTTTTGCGGATTGCATTCGATCGGCCAGCAACGCGCGAAAGCCGATAAAGAACAGGGTCGCCGTGACCATCGCGGCCAAAATGTCGGACACCGGCTCCGCTAAAAGGACCGCTGTGAACTTGTCTTGAATCAGCATCGGAAGCAGATAGATGAGGGGAATCAGCAGAATGATCTTTCGAAGGACCGCCAAAAATAGGGAGGTCTTCGCATTCCCGAGTGCGATGAACGTCTGCTGGCACGCGATTTGGATTCCCAGCGCCCATACCCCCGCGGTATAGATCCGAAGTCCCTTTACGGAAAGGTCGATCAGCTCCGGGTCCGAGGTAAAGAACCGGACGAAGACGCTCGGAAACAGCTGAAACGATACGCTGATCCCAATCGAAAACACCAAGCAAGCTTTCAGAAGGATTCGAAAGGTTTGGCGAACGCGGTCGAGATCATCTGCACCGAAATTGTAGCTGATAATCGGCTGCGCCCCTTGTGTGAGACCCAATAGAGGCAATACCGTCATTTGCATGGAAGAAGTCAGAATGGTCATCGCACTAACCGCCATAACGCCTCCGTACCGAAGCATACTGGTATTGAATGCGATTAAGATGAATGACTCGGTTGTGTTCATCACAAAGGGCGAGAGTCCCAGTTTCACCATATCGACCAATTCATTTTTCAGAATTCGATATCGATCCTTTTTCAGTTGCAGCGTAGTCTGCTCTCCGCGTAAGAAGCGGTACACCCATATCGCCGATACGCCTTGCGAAATGATGGTGGCGAGCGCCGCTCCCTGTACGCCCATATTCAAGCCGAACATCAGAATCGGGTCCAAAATAATATTGAGTACCGCTCCGATCGTAACCGTAAGCATAGACGTACGGGCAAAGCCTTGGGCCGTAATAAATGGGTTGAGTCCTAAAGTGAGCATAACGAACGGCGTCCCAAAGGCGTAAATCTGAAGATAGCTTCTCGCATACGAAATGGTGTCGGCGCTGGCTCCGAATTGATACAGGAGCGGGTCCATAAAAGCGAATAAGAGCATCATCAGGACCACCGAGATTCCTAAAAGTGAAACCAATGCGGTTCCAAGGATCGCCTCAGCTCGATCGTGCTTCTTCTCCCCCATCCGAATCGATGCGATCGGCGCGCCGCCGGATCCGATCAGCTGCGCAAAAGAAGAAATGATGATAATGATGGGTGCGGTGATCCCGACTCCTGCGAGTGCGGTCTTCCCGATCACCGGGATATGGCCGATGTATATTCGGTCGACCAAATTGTATAATAGCGAGACGATCTGCCCGATGATCGCCGGCATCGCAAGTGAGAAAAACAAAGCCGGGATCTTCGCAGTCCGAAGTTTGTTTCGTGTGTCCAATCCAATACTCCTTTACAACATACTCATCCAATTCTAACGAACAAAGGTCGTTTCGTAAAGAATCCCGAAAAAAAGCACCCGTGTGGGTGCTTCGAACCTTGGAAAGAGTAGGATTGACTGTGTGAATTCCTTTAATACGCGCGGTTCCTCCGGTAGAGAAAGCTACCGAACAATACTGCGCAAGCCAGCGCGCCGAAGAATACGATGGATTGAACGAGCGGGGCAGCGTTGTAGCTTCCTCCTGCCCAGAATTGCGCAACTCCGGGTTTTGAAAGGTGTGTAAAGGGCAGCAGATTCGATATCGCACGAACCGGTGCCGGCATCATATCCGTGGGGATCCCCATCATCCCGCCCAGGATCATAAAGGCAAAGTACAATCCCATAGAGACGCCGTAAGCCGGACCGAACTTACGAAACAGATTCGCGATCCCGTGTGCAAATACGAAATACACGATCGCCAATACATAGAGTACCGATAAATAGCCGAGTCCTCCGCTTAGAGTCGGCAAGGCATATCCTAAGATCGGATACAGGATTCCAAAGTGAAGAGCCAGTGCGATCGTTTGAAACATGATTTGTGACTGCAGTTTCGCAAGTAAGATCGATCGCTGCGAAAACCCGAATAGCTGCATTCGTAGGGGAATCCGTTCTTCGAGCTCTTTGGAGTAGAGTGCGGTATGGCCTAAGAAGATTCCCGCCATCGGGATGACCTGAGCAAAACTCAATACAATCCCCGTGACCGCGCTTTGCCGAAACGCTTCGGGTACGCCACGTAGTGCCGTTTGTGAAATGAGAATCGCCATCGCGATGGGAAACAAGATCCCGAAAAACAATACATACCAGTTGCCGAACACATTTCGCAGTTCATAGAGAAACAAGGTGCGCCTTTTACCGGCCGTCGTTTGCTTTTCTTTTAGCATCGATTGCGTTTGATCGAAGGTCGTCATGATGCACTCCTTTCGGCTTTCGCATTGAAACTCATGATCTCCACATCGTGGGTGGATCGTTTATAACTCACATTGGCTTCATTTAACCGTTTTGTGATCCGGTCGTCCGTTTCCAGATCGGAGGAGGATAGGGCAATCAGATGGTGCGGAGCCTTGATTTCGGTGAACCCTTCTACCAACGCTTCATGTGCGGGCGTTCGATTCAGCACATACACGCCTCGCCCACAGTATTTTTGAAACAGCTCCGTTTTGTCGCCGTAGCAGACCAATTTTCCTTCCTCGATGTAAAGAATGGTGTCCGCCAGCGTCTCGAGTTCTTCATAGTAATGCGTAATATAGCAAAGTGTGGTCTGGCTTCGGTCATACCAGGAGACCAGCAGGTCGACGAGGGACTGACGGCTCTCGTAGTCGAGCCCGGATGTCACTTCGTCAAAAAATACCATTGGCGCATCTTGATACAACACGAGGATCAGGGTAAGACGCTGCTTCTGCCCGCCCGACAACTGCGGGAAGCGCTTGGACAGACTCTTTTCAAAAGAGAAAAAAGAAATGAGTTCGTCGAGCCTGGCGTCTCTTCCGATTTTACTTCCGGCTACCGTTTCGATAATATGACGAATCGTCATCGTGCTTACATAGTTGTTTTGCTGAAGATGAACCGCGATCTCGCTCACGGGGCAATTGATCCGGTAGTTTCCGCGACTGGGAATGAGTCCCAGTAATGCGTTCAGCATCGTAGTCTTTCCGGCGCCGTTGCCTCCGATAATTCCGACTCGTTCGCCCGGTCGGATGGTGATCGGCTCTTTGAGATCCAATGCTCGGTGGGAGCCGTAGTCCACTTGTAGG
>CAZFWK010000081.1:0-7685 GCA_964522555.1 uncultured Peptoniphilaceae bacterium
TTTTCCTTGCAGATCCTGGGCGGGGGAAAGTGCAAATTTTATCCCACGTGTTCGCAGTATGCCAAGAGCGCATATGAAAAATACGGGTTTTTTAAAGCCACGGGAAAATCCCTGTATCGGATTTTACGATGCAATCCATTCGGTAAAGGCGGATACGATCCGCTACAATAGACGGAGGAAGTTATTTGAATTTTTTGAAAAGCATACTGGGTAGCCTGATTCGAGTTGTGTATCAGGGTGTTTCCCAAGTGATCTCAACGGAGCCTGCGTCGATTTCGTATTTCGCGATTGCGATTATCGTGACTACGGTGATCTTTAAGGTTTTGCTTTTGCCGCTGACATTGAATCAGATCAAGTCACAAAAGCAGATGGCAAAAATCCAACCGTTACAGCAAGAACTCCAAAAAAAGTATAAAAGTCAACCGGATGTGATGCAAAAGAAGCTTCAAGAGCTTTATGCGGAGCACAAATACAATCCGATGGGCGGATGCTTACAAATGCTCATCCAATTGCCTATCATCTTCGCCTTCTTCGGCGTGATGAGAGAACCCGGCTTATATTTATTTCAAGACCCGCAAGTGTATGCGGGAATCGCTAAGAATTTCCTATGGATTCCGAATTTGGAAAATCCGGATGCAATCCTATGGGGTTTGCCACTGATCAATGCGGTATCGCAATACTTATATACGAAGTTGACGATGACGACACAAGCACCGCAGGGAGATAATAAGCAAGCCGCTCAAATGCAGTCGATGAACTCGATGATGCTGTATATGATGCCGATCATGATGTTCTTCTTTGCCCGTTCGATGTCTGCAGGACTCATCTTGTACTGGATTACGAGTAATCTCTTGGAAATTTTCTTTAGACTTACGATTAAACGTGGAGATCCCAAGCCGGAGGAAGGGGTTACAAAATGAAATCGGTAATTAAATCGGCAAAAACCGTTGATGAAGCGGTAGAACTCGGGCTTCAGGAACTTGGGGTCAGAAAAGAAGACGCTACGATCGAAATCATGGAGGCGCCTTCCCGCGGCTTATTTGGACTCATCGGCAGTAAAGATGCGGTCGTAAAGATTTCGGCGGAAGACAATTTTAAAGAAGAATTATTACGAGATTTGCGACTTCCTTATATCGAAAAGACGGAAAAAACCGAAAGAGCGGAAAAACCGGTGGCAAAGCCGGAGCCGACTGTAGTGAAACCGGTTGTGAAGGAAGAAAAGAAACCGGAACCGCCTGCAGAAGTACCGGAAGAGGTAAAACCCGTTCCGCCGGCTAAAGTAGAAGTGAAGCCGGAACCGATACATGAAGCAGCGCCGGTGAAAGAACCGGTCAAGAAAAAGCCGGAACCGCAAAAAAGACCGGAAAGACCGGAAAGAAGAGAACCGCAAAGGGCACAAGTATCGCAAGAATCGGATAGCCCGATGACCCCGGTCGATGTAGAAGTAAACGACAGCGCGAAGCTTTTAAAAGAGATGATTCGCGCGATGGATATCGAAGCGAAGTATATCGCGAATCAAAAGGGCAATTTGCTCTACTTGAGTGCCAGGGAGATCCCGGAAGAAAAAGCGGGGCTCGTGATCGGAAGGCGCGGTGAAACTTTAGATGCGATGCAATACCTTCTGACTTTAAGTGCGAATCGCAGAGAACTCGGGTATTCGAAGGTCATCCTGGATATTAACGACTACCGCGAAAAGCGCGAAGATGCGTTGAAACAACTGGCTCTTCGTTCTGCAGAAAAGGTGAAAAAGACCAATAAGAATATGAAATTGGAACCGATGAATCCGTATGAAAGAAGGATCATCCACGCGGAATTGCAGAAGGTGGAGGGGGTTCATACGGTTAGCGAAGGAAACGAACCGTATCGCCGTATCGTCATTCGCGTCAATCGAAATAAATAACATTACCCGGCGAAAGCCGGGTATTCTTAGTTTCGGAGGGAAAATGGAACACACAATTTGCGCGGTGAGCTCTGCAGTCGGACAGGGCGGGATTGGGATCGTCAGAATGAGTGGTGACGGTGCGATTCGGATTGGGTCGGCCGCGTTTTCGCCTAGCGATCCGAATCAGCGACCGGTGCACCGCATGATGCAATACGGGCATATTACGGATGATCAGGGCGAGCGGATCGACGAAGTGCTAATCTCCTTTATGTTTGCGCCGGGCACCTACACGAAAGAAGATATGGTTGAGATCTACACGCATGGCGGCGTGATGGCGGTCAGGAAGGTGTATGAAAGATTGCTCGCTTTGGGGTGTACGCAAGCGGAGCCGGGAGAATTTACGAAAAGAGCGTTTCTAAACGGGCGGATCGATCTCACGCAAGCGGAAGCGGTGATGGATGTCGTTTCGGCCAAGACGGATTCGAGTTATAAAATGGGGCAAGCGCAGCTCGAGGGCGGTTTGTCGAGTCTTGTGGAGCCCATCTTTCAAGATACGAAGAGCCTCCTTTCGATCGTGGAGGCGGCGATCAGCTTCAGCGAAGATACGGACGAGTTGCCGGAAGGTTTACCGGAAAAAGTGGAGGACTTGATCGAGAAGATCGACAGCTTGCTATTGACCAAAAATCGCGGGAAAGTGTTGCGAGAGGGGATCTCTACGCTCATTATCGGAAAGCCGAATGTGGGCAAATCTTCTCTTTTTAATGCGCTCATGCAAGAAAACCGCGCGCTTGTGACGGATATCCCCGGGACGACGCGTGATACGATCGAGGAAGTGCTGCAACTGAGCGGGGTCGCCCTTCGAATGGTCGATACGGCGGGGATTCGCGAAACGGAGGATGTCGTCGAGTCGATGGGGGTCGAACGCGCGGTACAGGCGATCGATCAGGCGGATTTGATCCTCTGGGTGGTCGATTCGAGCCGTCCCTTTACGGAGGAAGACGAGAGAATCCGAGAAAAGATCGCCGGGAAAACGGGGATCGCCGTTCTCAACAAATTGGATTTGGCGAGTGATACGGATATCGAAGCGATGAAAGCCCGTATCGGATCTTTTGTTCCGATTCCCCTGTCCGCGAAAAAAGGCACGGGGCTCGAAGCACTGACGGAAGAGATCCTCAGGCTTTTCGAGATTGGAGAGATCGACGCTTCGCATGATACCCTTTTGGCGAACAGCCGACATATTCAAGCGCTGGAGAGCGCACGCAAGTATTTGGAGAGTGCCCATGGGGACCTATTTGACGGGATCCCGCTCGATTTAATCGAGGTGGATTTGCGCCTCGCCTGGACGAAAATTGGAGAAATTACCGGGTCAACCGTACAGGAAGACCTTTTGGATACGATATTCAGCACATTTTGCATTGGAAAGTAGGTTGTCATGAAGACACCGAGATACACAGGTAAATCCTATGATATCGTGGTCATAGGTGCAGGGCACGCGGGGATCGAAGCGGCCTTTGCGACGAGTCGTTTGGGTTACGACACGCTTCTCACCACGATCAGCATGGAGAGCGTGGCGGATTTGCCTTGCAATCCCAATATCGGAGGTACGGGAAAAGGGCATTTGGTTCGAGAGATCGACGCTTTAGGCGGTGAGATGGCCTTAGTGATCGACGAAACGTATTTGCAGTCGAGAATGCTAAACACATCGAAAGGCCCTGCGATCCACTCCCTGCGTGTGCAGGCGGACAAAGGTGCCTACCATCGAGAAATGAAGAAAAGGCTCGAGGAGGCCCCTAGAATTACCTTACGTGAGGCCGAGGCGGTCGAGGTAGAGGTTGTGGAAGGCAGAGTCTCGGGCGTATTGATGCGCACGGGCCTTTTTGTGCGTGCAAAAGCTGTGATCATCGCGACCGGAACGTATTTAAATGCGCGTATTCTCATGGGTGAATTGCGCTACGAGGGTGGTCCGCACGGGACGATGCCGGCTAAGTTTCTGACAGACGGCTTACAAAAGATTGGGATCGAAATGCGCCGCTTTAAAACGGGGACGCCTGCGCGTGTGCACCGCCACAGCATCGATATCAGAAAGATGGAGATTCAGCCGGGCGACGAAGAATTCATCCCTTTTTCCTTCTTGAATTTCGACAATCCGAAAAAGAAAGAGCAGCTCCCCTGCTACCTTACGTATACGACGCCCGAAACCAAGCGGATTATTGAGGAGAATCTTTCGAGGAGCCCGATGTATTCGGGGGATGAAACCATGGGTACGGGGCCGAGATATTGCCCTTCTATTGAGGATAAGATCGTGAAGTTCCCGGATCGGGAGATTCACCAGGTGTTTTTGGAACCGGAAGGCTTCGATACGCACGAAATGTATGTACAGGGGGTGAGTTCTACCCTACCCGAGGAAGTGCAGCAAGCGCTGTATGAGAGTATCGAGGGTTTAGAAAATGTGCAGATCATGCGATCGGCTTACGGGATCGAGTATGATTGCATCGATCCTACGATCCTCTACCCCACTCTTGAGCACCAAGAGGTGTCGGGGCTGTATTTTGCGGGGCAGATCAACGGCTCCTCCGGTTACGAGGAAGCTGCAGCGCAAGGGCTGATGGCGGGGATCAATGCGGTTCGAAAGCTGGAAGGAAAGGATGCCTTTGTGCTCGACCGCTCGGATGCCTATATCGGGGTATTGATCGACGATTTGGTGACCAAGGGCACCAACGAGCCTTACCGCATGATGACGGCCAGAGCTGAGTACAGGCTTTCACTTAGGCAAGATAACGCGGATCTCAGGCTTACGGAAAGAGGATACGAGCTTGGGCTGGCTTCTAAAGCGCGATATGAGCAGATGAAGAACAGAAGAGCGCAATTGGAGGCGGAGGTAAAGAGGTTAGAGAAAGTGATGGTCCATCCGACTGCAGAGGTGAACTCACACTTAGAGCAGGCGAACTCTTCCCCGCTCACGCAAGCGATGCCGCTTTCGCAGCTTCTCAAAAGACCGGAACTCGGTTACGCCAACACGCGTGCGCTCGACCCGGGCAGGCCCCGCCTCACTTTGCATTTGGAAAGACAAGCGGAAACCGAGATCAAATACGAAGGCTATATAAAGAAACAGCAAGAGCAGATCGCGCAATTTAAAAAACTCGAAGCTAAGCGCCTGGATGGCATCACATCGTACGATGTGATTAGAGGATTGCGAACGGAAGCGATCGACAAGCTCAATCGAATCAAGCCGCAGACGGTAGGACAGGCATCGAGAATATCGGGCGTGTCGCCGGCTGATATCAATGTGTTATTGATCGCATTAGAGGTCGAAAAAAGGGGTAAAAAAGATGCGTGAGTTAGAAAGTTACGCGATTCAAGCCGGGCTCTCTTTGACTGATGCGCAGATAGAAAAATTTGCCTTATATGAGGCGCTCTTGCTCGAATGGAATCAGAAGATGAATCTCACGAGCATTACCGAACCGGCTGAAGTGAAAAAAAAGCACTTTATCGACTCTCTTCTGGTACTTCAGAAGGATTGGATCCCGGAGGGCGCTCACTTGATCGACGTGGGGTCGGGGGCTGGCTTTCCCGGTATTCCGATTGTGATCGCAAGGCCCGATCTATCGATTACTTTCGCGGATAGCCTAAAGAAGCGCCTGAGCTTTCTTGAAGAAGTAATTGGAAAGTTAGATATCAAACAGACTAAACTGGTACACGGACGCGCGGAAGATTTGGGTCGAAACCCGGCGTATCGAGAGCAATACGACATCGCTGTGGCGAGGGCGGTTGCCTCCCTCCCGGTTTTGCTTGAGTACACGCTGCCGTTTGTGAAGGTTGGCGGGCAGCTGATCGCTTGGAAAGGCCCGAAGGCGCAAGAAGAGTTGGACGATTCGGCGCGCGCATTGGGACAGCTGGGCGGAAAGCATCGAGAGACCAATCGGATCGACTTGTTCGATATGCAAAGGGCGCTTGTCCGGATCCAAAAGGCGAAGCCCACTCCCCAAGCCTATCCCAGGCAACCCAAAAGAATTCAGGATAAACCTCTATAAGGAGAAAAGGATGAACGCAGAGATCCTCTCGATCGGCACCGAGCTCTTACTCGGTGACATCGTAAACACCAACGCACAGTATCTCGCACAAGAATTGAGCTTAATGGGAATCAATGTATATCGGATCGTGACGGTCGGGGACAATCCGAAGAGGCTCGCGAAGGCCTTTGAAGAATCGCTCGAACGGGCGGATCTGATCATCGCGACCGGCGGGCTTGGCCCAACGAAAGACGATCTTTCCAAAGAAGTCGCGATGGAGGTCTTTGGACAAGAAGGAGTCGTCCACGAGCCGACGCTTAGGCGGTTGACGATGCAATTTAACGGGGATTTAGAGAGGGTTGAACTGAATCGAAAGCAGGCGATCTTTCCCGCCGACTCCCTGGTATTGCCGAATAATCGAGGAACCGCACCGGGTTGTATGCTGACGAAGGGAGAAAAAAGGATCGTGCTCCTTCCCGGGCCTCCACACGAGATGAAATTGGTGTTTTCGGGCTTTGTGAACTGGTGGAATGAGAATTTTGCGGATACGACGATTCGCTCCAAAGTATTGCGATTAGCGGGGATCGGGGAGTCGGATGCCGCGTACCGCTTAGGGGATCTGATGGATCGGGAGAATCCCTCTCTCGCCCCCTATGCCAAGCCATATGAGGTAACGCTGCGGTTGACCGGCCGAGGTCAAGATCCGGATGAGATTCAAGAGCGAATCGTCGCTCTGGAAAAAGAAGTACGGGAGCGACTTGCTGATTATGTGTATGGTGAGGACGACGACTCTTTAGAGAGTGTCATCGTGGACTTGCTGAAAGATAAGAATCTTAAAGTAGCCACAGCCGAATCGATCACGGGCGGATTGGTGGCTTCCACATTGATCAATACGCCGGGTGCAAGTGATGTACTGGGCGCTTCGTTTATCACGTATTCCGATGAGGCAAAGCACAAGGAGCTGGGAGTTTCTGAGAAGACTTTGGAAGATCACACCGCTGTCAGCAGCGAAGTATGCGAGGAAATGCTTCGAGGTACCCGGGATCGTACAAAAGCGGAAGTATGCATCGCGACTACGGGTTATGCCGGACCGACGGGCGATGATGTAGGGCTGGTGTATATCGGCGTTTCGATTAACGGCGAAATGCGAATTGAGAAGATGAATTTCCACGGAGATCGCCAGATGATCCGAAATCGCACTGCACGAAATGCCCTTGCGATGTTGTGGATGATGTTGCGATAATGTTTCACGTGAAACATCCCACCCGAAGAATCGATATCCGTTAGTAGGGTGCCAGCTCGTCTGGCACCGAAACGTATTGATAATATATAAATTACGAATTCACTGCTTGTCTTTCAAAATTGTTTCACGTGAAACATTCTATCGCGAACGAAGCAATATACATCACCACGGAGCGTCACAAGGCACGCTCCCTACAATTACTTCAGCTATACCACATTCGGCAATCGTAGGGTGCCAGCTTGTTTGGCGCCGAAACATATCGATAGTACATAAATTACGAAATCACTATTTGTCCTTCCAAATTGTTTCACGTGAAACATTCTATCTCAAACCAAACAAATTCGCATCTCCACGGAGTGGCACACGGCGCGCTCCCTACGATACCTTCGTCAGAGCCACACGCGCCCACCGTAGGGTACCAGCTTGTCTGGCACCGAAATACATCGATAGTACATAAATTACGAAATCACTATTTGTCTTTCAAATTGTTTCACGTGAAACATTCTATCGCGAAAGATGCAATATACATCCCCACGGAGCGGCACAAGGC
>CAZFWK010000082.1:0-4300 GCA_964522555.1 uncultured Peptoniphilaceae bacterium
TCGTGAGAGCGGCTTTGGCGGACTCAAGAGCATCATCGTAAAGGGGGAACCCGAGAGCTCGGTGATCGAGAATGTAGAAATCTCGCGGCCCAATCTACAGGATTTGTTTATCTATCTCACGACGGATGAAAATCGCGAGGAAAGGAGCGCATCATGAAACTAAAAGCGGCAAATCGCTATCAAGCGATCGGAACCTTCCATGCCATGGGGGTATTCTATCTCATTTTCGTGGGTCTGATCGGGCTATTGATGTTTTTGTTCACGAAGGTAGTCGGGATCACGGATGCAGTCGATATCAGTTTTACCGGCACCTTACCGATTGCTGCCGTGTTTCTTTTCGTAGCCGCGCTCGTTTCAACCCGAGAGGATATGAGCTATTTGCTACAAAACGGAGTATCGAGAAAGACCATGTTTACCTCGACACTGCTCGTAGCACTAGGCGCAGCCGCGGTGATGGCCATTTTGGATATCGCGTTCACATTGCTCGTTGGAAAATTCCTTTTCTCGTACGGGATCCGCATCATCAGCGACGTTTATCCGAATCTGCCGAACCTGACCATTGCAACCTCGCCGCTGTATTTCCTCTATAATCTTTTGGAGCTCTTCGGCTCCTATATAGGCGGGATCTTCCTATCGATGCTCTTTTACCGGTTGAACAAAGCCGGCAAGTGGTTGGTCCCGATCGGGCTCTTCGCGCTAATCCTCTTGCTGGGGCTTGCGGATATGGCTTGGATGGGAGGGGTCTTGGCAAACTTCTTTAAGCGAATCGACGCTTGGGTGATGAGCGGGATCCTAAACTTCTCCGCGATGTCGATCCTTCGATTAGCAATCCTCATAGGGGCAAGCTGGCTGTTGATCCGACGCGCCCCAATCCGAACCATGCAATAAAAAGAAGTTCCCGAGGATCGCCTCGGGGACTCAGAGCGTTGACAAACCTCTCGTTCGTGAATATCAATAACGATCAATGTATAGAATGATCGTAGAGTCAGTGACGGAATCAGGGGATGTCCATAAGTGCGACTCTGAGGCGAGTCCTCACCTTCTTCTCTATCGATCGAGAGGACGAAGGCTCAGCTGGAGCGCGTTGGACTCCCCTGATGGAGTCACGAATTATGCAAACCCATTCAGTTCATTTGACTTTGTCTACAGAAAAAGTCCCCGAGGATCATCTCGGGGACTTCATCCAAACTACTCTTTAATGATCAGTACCGAACAATCGGCGTGGTTTAGGATCTTGTGCGATACGGAACCCAGGAAGGTTCTCGAGAATGCGCCGAGTCCGCGATTTCCCATGATGATCAGGTCGATTCCGAGTTCTTTGGTATTCTCGATAATCTTCGCTGCGGGATCCCCCTCGGGGCTGGTCGCTTGCACGATATTGCGCGTGGGACCGATCAGCTCTTTGGCTGCAGCCAGCGCTTGTGCAGCTCGTTCGCTGTAATCCGTTGGAATTTCGGGGATCTTGGCGTAGGCGGTCGCTTCCGCCGGCATCGGCATAGAGGGCCTCACGACGCTGAGCAAATAGAGCTCATGTCCGTCCAGATAGCCGAAGTCGATCGCTGTTTGGATTGCATGTACCGAGGACTTGGAGCCGTCCGTCGGAAGTAGAATTTTTTTCATAACAATCTCCTTTCTTACAGAGGCAGTGTTATCTTCGCTTCTTACTTACCCGTAACGGATTGCTTTTAATCGCACTCGAGTGCAGATCGAAAGAAATTGAAGTTTTCACGAACTGACGGGCACAGGTCGTGTTCTCGGCGTGAATTCAAACGGGTTCGGTGAGACGGTGGACCCTAAACTTGCGAAAAATCGCGGTTAGCTACAATTTATTCTTGACATTGGACCACGAAATCGATATAATTCCCACAAGAAATACCGCTACGCCCTTTTGTTGGAGGGCTTGACCGCACAGCCTTCCCGCACGGGAGGGCTTTTTTTAGGGCAAAGGGAGGGCTTATATGCTAAAAAACAGAAACCTCGTCGATCCGATGGATTTTACCTTAGAGGAGATGGACGACATCTTCACACTGGCGGAAGACATTATCGACCATCCGAACCAGTATCAGAATGTGTGCGACGGCAAAATTTTAGCTACATTGTTTTTTGAGCCGAGCACGAGAACGAGACTCAGTTTCGAGTCCGCCATGCTTAGAATGGGTGGATCCGTCTTGGGTTTCTCCGAGGCGTTGTCCAGCTCATCGACCAAAGGCGAGAGCTTGGCGGATACGATCCGCACGGTAAGCGAATACGCCGATATCATCGCAATGCGCCATCCCAAGGAAGGGTCCGCTGCACTGGCTACGCAATACACACAAGTGCCCTTCATCAACGCGGGCGACGGCGGGCATCAGCACCCGACCCAAACCCTGACCGACCTGCTTACGATCCACCGCATCAAGGGCCGATTCGATTCCTTGACCATCGGCATATGCGGCGACTTAAAATTCGGACGCACGACGCACTCTTTGATCAAAGCGATGGCACGCTATTCAAATATTCGCTTTTATCTGATCTCTCCGGAAGAGCTGCGCGTACCGGAGTATATTATCCACGGACTGAATGTCCAACAGGTACCATTTGAAGAAGTAGAACGACTGGAGACGGTCATTGAAAACTTAGATGTTCTCTACATGACGCGCGTGCAAAAGGAGCGCTTTTTTAACGAAGAGGACTATGTCCGCTTGAAAGACAGCTATATCGTAGACCGAGAAAAGCTGAAAAAAGCCAAAGAAGATCTTACGATCCTCCATCCGCTGCCACGTGTCAACGAGATCGCGGTCGAGGTCGACTCGGATCCGCGCGCAAAGTACTTCGACCAAGTTCGCTACGGGGTGTACGCCAGAATGGCGCTCATCCAAAAAATGTTAGGAGTATAGAATGCTAAATATCGACAGTATCAATCGAGGGATCGTCATCGACCACATCAAGCCCGGTAACGGCGTGCGAATCTTCCAATATTTGGGACTCGACCGCGTCGACTATCGGGTCGCCCTCATCATCAACGCAACTAGTAAAAAGCAAGGGATGAAAGACATCATCAAGATCGAAAACGTCATCGACCTCGACTTCAAATTCTTGGGTGCGCTAGACGACGGGATCACGATCAATATCGTAGAGGACGAAGTGATCACGGAGAAGATCGAACTGCAACTTCCCGATCGTATCGAAGGGATCTTCACTTGCAAGAACCCGCGCTGCATTACGACCAATGAAAGAAATATCGTTCAGCGCTTCAGCCTCCTCGACAAAGACAGCAAGTCGTACAAATGCGACTATTGCGACAATATCTACGCATGGGAGTAATCAAAACGGAGCCGATGCGCATGGTGGACTGCGCACACGACGGCTATGGACAACTGGTGATCAAAGACGGCATCATCACAGAAATCATCTGGAAGGAGGCGCCCGAGAACACGGGCTCTCTCGTTCTGATGCCGGCCTTTGTCGACCTCCACGTACACTTTAGAGACCCGGGGTACACCTACAAAGAGGACCTGGAAAGCGGAATGCGCTCGGCTTTGGCAGGGGGCTTTACCGATGTACAGCTGATGGCGAACACGAAACCCATCACCTCGACTATGGAACAAGCGATGGATGTGATCAATCGGGCGCAAGCGCTTGAGTTGATCGACGTGCATCCGGTGGTGAGCATCACCAACGAGTTCGATGGGGCGGACCTCTCACACTTGGAAGGGATCGAAGAACCGATCCGCATGATCTCGGACGACGGAAAGGGCGTCGAGAGTGCCTATGCGCAATTGGAAGCGATGAAGATCGCAAAAGAAAAGGGACTCATCCTCACTTTACACGAAGAAGACCCCTCCTTTTCCGCGCACGATATGCGACTCGCGGAAGATGTGATGACGATCCGAGACCTCTACCTCGCGGAGAAATCCGGTGCAAAGGTCCACTTTGCGCATGTGAGCACAGTGGATGCGATCGAAGCGATAAGAGAGGCGAAAAAGACAAACCCGAATATCAGCTGCGAGGTGACGCCGCACCATTTGGTGCTTTGGGACCACCCGTATCGCGTGAACCCGCCGATTCGAGCAAAAGCGGATGTCGAGGTACTCAGGCAAGCTGCGATTGACGGTACGATCGACTGCATCGCGACGGACCACGCGCCGCACACGGAAGAAGACAAGAAGAACGGAGCGCCGGGCATGGTTGGGCTGGAAATCGCCTTTGCGCTGTGTTACACTCATCTCGTAAAGGAAAAGATTTTCTCTATGCAAACATTATCTTCCCTTATGAGTGAGAAGCCGGCGAAACTTTTGGGGTTAAACCAGGGGCGTTTCTT
>CAZFWK010000082.1:4310-7603 GCA_964522555.1 uncultured Peptoniphilaceae bacterium
GACACACAAAAGACGGAAGTCGTTCGTCCGGAAGAGTTCTACTCAAAAGGTGCCAATACACCGTTTGCAGGAGAAGAGCTACAGGGAAAAGTCGTGCGCACGATGTGCAAGGGAGTATGGAAATTCCCCTTCTAAACGACTGCAAAACGCAAGGAGGAAACGCATGAAAATGGACGAATTGTACCGACGGGTACAGGAAAAGGGACCGGTCTGTGTAGGACTCGACACAAAACTCGATTATATTCCGGAGTTTATGCGCGAGCAGTTCACGGACATCTCCGACCAACTGTTTCAGTTCAACAAACTCATCATCGACGCAACAGCCGATGTGGCGGCGGTCTTTAAAGTGCAGATCGCGTACTACGAAGCGTACGGGATGAGCGGCATGCAAGCGTACCGCAGGACGCTTCAGTATCTAAGAGAAAGAGAACAGCTGATCATCGCGGATGTCAAGCGTTCGGACATCGCCTCTACGGCTCAAATGTATGCCAAGGCGCACTTCGAAGGCGATTTCGCGGCCGACTTCATAACGCTGAACCCTTATATGGGCTTCGACTCGCTCGACCCGTACCTCCCCTATTTGCAAAGCGGGAAGCACGGTGTATTCGTGCTGGTTCGCACTTCGAACCCCGGCGCGCACGACCTGCAGACGAAAAAGATGGAAGACGGAAGACTCTTTTATCAGCATGTTGCGGACGGGTTGCAAGAAATTGCGGAGCGATTTGTCGGAGAAAGCGGCTACAGTTCGCTCGGACTCGTGTTTGGCGGCACGCAATCGGACGATATCCCCGAGATCCGCTCAAAATACAAAAACTTATTCTTCCTGATCCCCGGCTACGGCGCCCAAGGCGGCACCGCATCCGATATCAGGCAATATTTACTGGAAGGAAATGGCGGCATTGTCAACTCATCCAGAGGAATCATCACCGCATTTCGCGATGTAGAAGATTCCGAACAGGCCGTCAAACGCTGCGCGTATGAAGCGGCAGTCAAAATGCGAGAGGAGCTGGGATTTGTCGGCTAAGCAGACGAATGCAAAGGTAATCGCGATCGAGACGATCGCAGAAAATGTCATCCAAATGGATGTGGAGCTCTCGGACCGGCCCGCGCCCGGCACCTTCTACATGCTGCGCGCCTGGGACAACGAGCCGCTGCTCTCTCGCCCGATAAGCGTGGGAAGCAGCACCGCAGGCACCGTACGCTTCTACATCCTCGTGAAAGGGCGCGGAACCGCGCGCTTTTCGAAACTCCGCGCAGGCGACCGGATCGACTGCACGGGGCCTTTGGGTAACGGCTTTACCCTATCGGAAGGAAAAATTGCGCTCGTAGGCGGCGGGATCGGAACGGCGCCTTTGATCGGGCTTTCGCATGCGCTGAAAAGCGCCCCGGATGTGTACTTGGGCTTTCAAGATACCCCCTACGCGGTGGACGCGTTTCGAAGCGAGTCGATTCAGATCGCGACCGAAAGCGGGAAGGCGGGAGAAAAGGGATTCGTCACCACACTCTTGGATCCGTCACGTTACGACGTCATCTACGCTTGCGGACCCACCCCGATGCTGGCAGCTTTACAAAAACAGTGCGCAGGCAAAACGACGCTCTACTTGAGCTTGGAAGCGCATATGGCTTGCGGGGTCGGCGCGTGCTTGGGCTGCACCGTGCTTTCTAAAGAGGGGTATTTGCGCGTCTGTAAGGACGGCCCGGTGTTTTTATCTACGGAGGTGTCCTTATGATGAAGACCGTACTTTGCGGCCACGAGATGAAAAACCCCGTGATCGCAGCCTCCGGAACCTACGGGTTCGGCTATGAATACCAAGACTATTACGATCCCGCGATCTTGGGCGGGATCTCCTCGAAGGGACTGACCCTGCGCGCGCAAGACGGAAACCCCGGGCAGCGCGTGCACGAAACGCCCTCGGGGTTGATGAACTCGATCGGCTTACAAAACCCGGGAGTCGAAGCCTTCATCGCAGACGAACTCCCCGGTATGCTCGCGATTGATACGCTCACCCTCGTAAACCTGGGTGGCCACTCGATCGAAGACTATATCGAAGGCGCTACTTTACTCGACCAGACCGATGCGCCGATCATCGAGCTGAACATATCGTGCCCGAATGTGTCAAAGGGCGGCATGGCATTTGGAATTCAGTGCAGCAGCGCGGAAGTCGTCGTGCGGGAAGTCCGTAAAGCGACGAAAAAGACCTTGCTTGTAAAGCTGTCTCCCAATGCGGAAAATATCGTCGACATGGCGGTCGCATGCGAGAAAGCGGGGGCCGACGGCGTCAGTTTGGTGAACACTTTCCAAGCGATGGCGATCGACGTATACAGAAGAAAGCCGGTGTTTGACCGCGTAACCGCGGGCCTTTCGGGGCCGGCGATCTTCCCGATCGCGCTTCGTATGGTGCACGATGTCGCGAAAGCCGTTTCGATCCCCGTCGTGGGTTTGGGCGGGATCGCCTCGGGAGAAGATGCGATCGCCTTTCTCATGGCAGGGGCGGTGGCTGTGCAAGTCGGCACCGCGACCTTTATGACGCCCGATCGCTTGCCGAATATTATCAAGGAAATGGAACACTTTATGAAGACGCAAGGGATCCAAGATCTTTTCGAAATCATCGGAATCGTATAGGAGGTACAAATGGAAGAAATCCTGAAAAATGCGCACAGCTTGTTGGAAGGACACTTTCTGCTCTCCTCCGGGAAGCACTCCAATCGCTATGTACAGTGTGCAAGGCTGACAGAACACCCAAAAACGGGAGAAGCGGTAGCAAAAGAGATCGCGAAGAAGCTTGAAGGAGTCGAGTTCGACACGATTGTGGGGCCTGCCATGGGCGGGATCCTGATCGCTTACGAACTCGCGCGCGTGACAAACAAGAGGATGCTCTTCTCGGAGCGCGCAGACGGGAAGATGTGCTTACGACGCGGCTTCGAGCTTTCGAAAGGGGAACGCGTACTGATTTGCGAGGATGTCGTGACCACGGGCGTATCGTCGATGGAGGTCGCCTGTGCGCTTGAAGCCTTGGGTGGTGAAGTCGTGGGGATCGCTGCGATCATCGACCGCACGGTGAACCCGCTGCCCTTGCCACTGTATGCGGCATACCGAGCCGAGGTGGAGGTCTACGACCCAGCCGACTGCCCGCTTTGTAAAGCAGGGGTACCGGTGACGAAGCCGGGTAGCCGAGGGATACAAGGCGTCAAGTAAGTGGGGATGTAGGAGGGGAAACCCTCGTTCTAGAGTTTTGAAAAAGTCAAATGAACTGAATGGTTTTGCATAAACCGTGACTCCATCAGGGGAGTCC
>CAZFWK010000083.1:0-7555 GCA_964522555.1 uncultured Peptoniphilaceae bacterium
ATTTGGATGTCGAAGATGCTATCGGGGTCGATCTCGATTCCTTCTTCTTGGTAGATATACTTCGCGAGTTCGACTTTTTTCTCTCTCTTGATCGCGTTCAAGCGGTCCAGGACCTTATCATCTTCCACAAAGGCTTCGAGCTTCTTGAGCTCGTCTAAATCCGTTGCCCATGCTTCCGACCCCAAGAGTTCCGTAATGAGCGCGGATAACTGACGATTTGCGAGTTTCAGCCATCTTCTCGGGGTGATGCCGTTCGTTTTGTTGATGAACTTATCGGGGTAGAGTCGGTACCATTCGTTTAACACTTCGTCTTTTAGCAGTTCCGTATGAATCGCGGCGACGCCGTTGACTTTATGGCAGCCGTGTAGCGCCAGGTGCGCCATACGGACCATGCCGTGGTTTATGATCTTCATGCGGCTGATTTGCTCTTCGCCGTAAGAGATTTCCATCAGCTCGTCTCTGAAGCGCTTGTCGATCGTCTTGATCAGATGGAAGCAACGTGGGCATACTTCTTCCACGATATCTTCGGGCCATTGCTCCATCGCTTCCGCGAGGATCGTATGGTTTGTAAAGGAGAAGGTCTCGTTCACAATTCTCCACGCGGGTGCCCAGTCCATATTCTCTTCGTCCAGAAGGATACGCAAGAGTTCAGGTAGTGCAATGACCGGGTGCGTGTCATTCAATTGCACGGCGTGTTTTCTGGCAAAATGGGCGAAATCGCCGCCTTCTGCGCGGAATTTTCGGACCATGTCTTGAATGGAGGCGGACACAAAGAAATACTGTTGCTTAAAGCGCAACACTTTCCCCGAGCGTTGTTGGTCGTTCGGGTAGAGCACGCGGGTGATGTCTTCCGCGCGGTTTTTTTGTTGGAGCGATGCATCGTACTCGAAATTATTGAACTTCGTGAAGTCAAACGGCTCCATGGGTTCCGCTTGCCAGAGTCTTAATGTATTGATATTTTTCGTGTCGTAACCGAGAATCGGCACATCGTACGGAACGGCCGTTACGGTCGAATTCCCGAAGCGGATCGTAACCGCTTCCGATTCTTTTCTAAGGCTCCACGGGTCGCCGTTTCTCAGCCAATCGTCGCCTTCTTCCTTTTGGAATCCGTTTAAGAAAAGTTGCTTAAAGATCCCTTGCGAGTAGCGTACGCCGTAGCCCATCAGGGGGAGGTCGCATGTAGCCGAAGCTTCCATAAAGCAGGCTGCAAGTCTTCCCAAGCCGCCGTTTCCTAATGCAGCGTCATTTTCCACTTCTTCGAGTTCGCTGAAGTCGATCCCCATCTCTTCCACAAAGGAGCGGATTTCGTCGTACATTTCCAGATTCATCATATTATTGCTGAGCGAACGCCCGATCAAAAACTCCAGCGAAAAGTAATAGGCTCTTTTGCCTTCGTCGTATTTTGTGTCGGTTTCGGCCCAATCATTTGCGGTCAAGCTCATGATCGTGTCGGCCAGTGCATAGTATTTTTCTTTGGTGCTTGAGGTTTCGATCGTCTTCGCAAACCGCAATTGCAGCATGATTTCGAACGTCGAGCGTAGTGTGTCGATTGTCATCTTGTTGTCCTCCCATACCACTCCGTGAGTGTTTTCAGTTTTTTCGCGATCGCATCGGTCAGTGCGTCTTCTTCCATTCGCCATGCCCAGTTCCCGCCCAAGGTCGCGGGGCGATTCATGCGCGCTTCTCTTCCGAGATACAGGAGATCCTGCACTTGAAAGATCGTGGTGTTGGCGACCGATCCCATGGTGCCTCGTATAAAGCCCCAATTGATGCCTTCTTTTTTATTTAAATGGAAATAATCCGTTGCGTATTGCACATCCTCTTTGGGTGCGTCTTCCATCCATTCCTTTAAGGTCGCATTGTCGTGACTGCCGATATAGACGACATTGTCCCTTTGGTGCCTATGGGGCAGCGCGTCCGAGTCCATCGTGTGCGCGAACGCGAATTCGAGAATTTGCATCCCGGGATAACCCGCTCGCTTGCGAATATCGATGACTTCTCTTGTCATGAAGCCCAAGTCTTCCGCAATGATATCGGCACCGGGAAGCTCTTCATTTACCGTTTCGAAGAAGTCCCAACCGGGTCCGACATACCACATGCCGCCGGCGGCCGTCTTGTCGCCGTAAGGGATCCCCCAAAAGCCTTCGAAGCCGCGGAAGTGGTCGATTCGGAGTACATCATAGAAGCGGTATACGCCTCGCAGACGTTCCATCCACCATGCGTAGCCCTCCTCCTTGTGTACGTCCCAGCTATAGAGGGGGTTCCCCCAAAGCTGCCCGTCATCCGAAAAATCGTCCGGCGGAACGCCTCCCACGATCGTGGGCCGGTCGTTTTCATCGTAGTAAAAGAGTTCGGGGCGCACCCAGCTTTCGACGGAGTCGTCCGCCACATAGATGGGCAGGTCTCCGATCAGATAAACGCCCTTTTTGTTCGCATATTTTTTTAGCAAATTCCACTGGGTATAAAACTGATACTGTAAAAAGACCTCGAACAAGATCTCCTCGTTCAACTCATCCTTCGCTTTGCGTATCGCTTCCGGTTTTCTTTTTCGGATCTCCTTCGGCCACTCCACCCAGGATTTTTCGTCGTATTTTCTTTTTACTGCAGCGTAAAGCGCATAGTCGGGCAGCCAGCTTTTTTCCTTAACGGAAAACTCCAGCAGATCCGACTCCCCGCCATTTTCCAAAGTCCGCAGGAACGCCTTCTTTAGAAGCGGTTTTCTCGTTTCATATAACAAGCCGTAGTCAACCCGGTCCGTTTTCGACGAAAAACGGATGCGGTCTACTTCTGCCCGTTCGAGCAAGCCTTGCTCGATCAGCATTTGCAAGTCGATAAAGTAAGGGTTTCCGGCAAAGGAGCTGATCGATTGATAGGGGCTGTCGCCGTAGCCGGTCGGGCCTAAGGGGAGCACTTGCCAATAGGTTTGTCCGGAGGCTTTCAGAAAGTCGACAAAGTCGTACGCCGCTTTTCCCAAGGTTCCGATTCCGTACCCGGACGGGAGCGCGCTGATCGGCATCAGTAAACCGCTCGCCCGTTTTTCGGTCATTTTGGTTTTCATAATTCTCCTCTTTATGTGGGTGCTGTTGGACAGACATCTTGCTTTTCTTGTTTTCTTATTGTACGCGAAATCAAATTTCGGGGCAACGGTCTCGTTATGATAATTTCTAATGACCTGCCCTGACACGGATTTTCCCGCATTGCATTTAAGCCCGCCTACATTCTTCTTTGCCTCTATGCACCACGAAAATATTATACCTGAGCGCACTGATTTACGCAAAAACGAAAGCAAATCCCCCGATATTCGATGTGTAAGGTTATTTTTGGTATAATGATCGTAATACTAATGGAGGAGGCTCCAATCCAATGAAATCAGTCTTTGTCCTCTACGGGGGACCAAGTGTAGAGCACGATGTGTCGGTAGGAAGTGCCCGCGCGGTACTAAACGCACTGGACCGCTCAAAATATCGCGTTTACCCGGTGTTCATCACCCAAGAAGGGCAATGGATTCGACTTGACGAAGCGGTCGAAAAATTCGACAGCGTAGAAGAAATGAAAGTGTATCCCGAAAACCTAAGCATCGCACAGTCGATCGCGAACTTCTGCACCTCGCACGACTTTTCCGACGGCAACACCATCCTCTTTTCGATTCTACACGGTACTTACGGAGAAGACGGCGGCGTACAGGGCTTTTTTGAAACGCTGGATGTCCCCTTTGTCGGAAGCGGCGTCACCGCCTCGGCCGTCTGCATGGACAAGTGCATTTGTAACGAGGTCCTTGAACAAAATCAGATTCCGCAAGCGAAATTCGTCAATCTGAATCGCCATCAATTTGAAACCCTAGGAATCGACGAAGACGCCATTATCGAAAAACTCGGCCTTCCGATTTATGTGAAACCGGCAAACTGTGGTAGCTCGATCGGGGTTGTGCGCGTAAAAGAAAAAGAAGAGCTGGGCGACGCGATTCGCTCTGCGATGCAATACGACCACAAGGTCGTCTTGGAAGAAGAAATCTGGGGTCGCGAACTCAATGTATCAGTCATCGGCAACGACCACCCGATCGGCTCCGTTCCGGGTGACTACGAGATGGAAACGGGCTACTTCGACTATGAATTGAAATATCTGAACCCCGCAATCGTACCGGTGATCCCGGCGAAGATCCCGCAAGAGTATTTCCAAGCGGTGGCGGATTTAGCCTGCCGCGCATATGCCGTAACCGACTGCAAGGGCTTTGCGCGTATCGACATCTTCTTTACCGAAGACGGCGAACTTTTTGTAAATGAAATCAATACCGCACCCGGAATGTCGGCTCTCAGTATGACGCCGGTGCTGTGGAACGCAACAGACGGTACGCAGTACCCCGATCTTTTGGATCGCTTTATCGACTGGGGCTTCGAGACGTATCGTCAAAAGAAAGAATTGGTGCGAACGTACGAATGATTGAAGCGACATTATCTCAGTTAGCCGAAATACTGGATGGCGAGCTCCCTTATCCCCAGCTTGCCAATGTGAAAATTAAGGGGATTGAATACGATTCAAGAAAAATACAAAAAGGAAATCTCTTTGTTCCAATCCCGGGCGAACGCGTAAACGGGCACGATTTTATCGAGAAAGCTTTCGAAGAAGGGTGTACGGCGAGCCTGTACGAGTCGAGCGAAACCTTGCCTGAAGAGGTCAACCCTTATGTGATCGTAGAAGACAGCGTATTTGCGATCCAAGGGATGGCGGCATGGTATATGTCGACCTTAGACTGCAAAGTCGTGGGGATCACCGGCAATAACGGAAAGACCATGACCAAAGACATCACGGCGGCTCTTCTCGCGGACAGCTTTGAGACCGTAAAAACCGCCGGGAATCAAAACAACGAAATCGGCCTGCCGTACACGGTGCTGCATTTGCCTCG
Source organism: uncultured Peptoniphilaceae bacterium (assembly GCA_964522555.1). Lineage (GTDB taxonomy): Bacteria > Bacillota > Clostridia > Tissierellales > Peptoniphilaceae > JAAYQA01. The sequence goes on from CAZFWK010000083.1 coordinate 4,901, forward strand.
CACAACGGAGGTTGCGGTGCTCGAGATGGGTACGGAGCGCTTAGGCGAGATCCACACGCTTACGGCCATCGCAAAGCCCGATGTGGCGGTCATTTTGAATATTGGCGACTCGCATTTGGATTTTTTGCTGAATGAAGACAATGTAGCCATTGCAAAACTGGAAATCGCAGAAAACATGACGTCGGACGGGGTGCTCTTCTACAACGGAGATGACCCGTATCTGCAAAAGCATATCGACGACAATCCGCTGAAACCGAGGCTTCACTCCTTCGGAATGGAACCCGGCAACGATACGGTATTCGAAATCGTGGCCAACACGCCCGAAGGGGTCACGATTCGCTTCCAAGGCGAAGAAACCGAATACACTCTGCCTGCACTGGGCGAACACAATGCCTGGAACCTGGCTGCATCGGTGCTGATCGCCAGGGAACTCGGCGTGACCAAAAAGCGCATTGAGGCTTCTCTTCCGAATGTGCAATATACGTCGATGCGCCAGCAGCTCTTGCAGCTGGAAGGCTTCGATGTGCTGGACGATTCCTACAAGTCCAACACGCAAAGCCTGGATGCGGCACTCGGCACGCTTCACATGCTCCCTTATGTGCATAAGATCGTCGTGCTCGCCGACTTCCTCGGTACGGGCGACGATGAGATCGAAAAGCACGTCGGCATGAAGAAGTGGCTCACCCCCGACGAAGTCGATGTGGTGCTGACCACCGGTCCGCTTATGAAGCACCTGAGCGACGCCATCCAAGGCGATTACCCGGAAGGCGCCGTAGAACACTTCGAAGACCGGGAGCAGCTGATCGAAGCCGCACGCCACGCCGTGCGCCCCGGAAGCATCGTGCTCGTAAAAGGCTCGAGAGATTTCGAACTGGAGCATGTGGTCAAGGCGCTTAAAGAATTGGGCAGTAAATAAATCGGAAATGAAACCCAGAGCCTCGCAGTTTCGGTAACAGCGAGGCTCTTTTTTTACGATTGTAATGCGACTCGATTGTTTGATTCAATTCCGCAATTTATACTCTAATAAGGTTCCGTAATGTTAATATAAAAATAATCAATTGTCTATTCACATAGTAATGAGTTATACTGAGAACCAGGTAAGCAGTGTGAATCGTCTGCTACCCTCCTAATTGCAAAAGGGCGCAGGTGAATCCTGCGCCCTTTTGTTAGCTTCTATTGTTCCTTGATTACGGATTTACAACATGAATCGGGCTTCCATTTAAAAATGCCAGGATATTCTCCTCTGCCGCTTTCATGATGCGGTCTCTCGCTTCGTACGGCGCCCATGCGATATGCGGTGTAATCAGGCAGTTTTTTGCCGAGAGAAGCGGGTTCGACGCTTCGATCGGTTCTTTGGAAACCACGTCGACTGCAGCCGCTGCCACCTTGCCGCAGTTGAGTGCATCTGCGAGGTCTTGCTCATTGATCAGCTGGCCTCTCGCCGTATTCAGGATGATGACACCATCCTTCATCTTCTCAATCGCTTCCCGATTGATCATCCCTTCATTTTCCGGCATCAATCTCGTATGCAAAGTGATCACATCCGACTCGGCGTACAGGGTGTCCAGGGGTACATACGGCGCGCCCAAGGATTCTCCGTTCGGCTTATACGCGAGCACACGCATTCCGAAAGCTTCCGCGAGTTTCCCCGTCGTTTGCCCGATTCTTCCATAGCCGATAATGCCGATCGTCTTTTGGTCGAGCTCGATCAAAGGATAATCCCAATACGTCCAATCGGTGCTGTTCGTCCATTTTCCTTCTTGTACGGTTTGCGCATGATGCCCGATCCGATTGCAAATTTCCAAGAGCTGCGCCATTGCGAATTGCGCCACCGAACGGGTCCCGTATATCGGGATATTGGTAACCGGTATATTGTGCTCCTTCGCAGCCTCCGTGTCCACTACATTAAAGCCCGTTGCAAGAACCCCTATATAGCGAATATTCGGACTTTTTTCCAGGATCTCGCGGTTGATCGGCGTCTTATTGGTCAGTACGATTTCCGCATCCCCAATCCGGTTGAGGATCTCTTCCGTACTTTCAATCTGCGAACGATCATACATGGTAACTTCGCCAATTCTTTCAATACCCGCCCAGGAAAGGTCCCCCGGATTCAAGCTGTACGTATCCAAAATTACAATTTTCATACCCCATCCACTCCTCTCATTCCCTCCGCGCGCTTCGCCTCTTCGATATATCGCATCGCGGCGTCTCTTGTGTACGCGCGCTGCTCCTCGGTGGTCTCTCGGATCACTTTGCCGGGACTCCCCACCACTAAGGAATTCGGCGGGATCACGGTGCCTTCCAGGATCAAGCTACCTGCCCCGATCACACTGCCTTCCCCGATGATTGCGCGGTCCATAATAATAGTACCCATTCCGACCAGCACATTCGATTCAATCGTGCAACCGTGCAAGATGCACCCATGCCCCACGACCACGCCCTCGCCGATCGAAACCGGTACATCGGTGGAAACATGCACCACGCAAAGATCCTGTATATTGCTCCCGCGGCCGATCGCAATCTCCGCAAGATCCCCCCGGACCACAGCCTGAGGCCAAATGCTCACGTTTTCTCCAATTTTCACATCACCCAAAACTACAGCACTCGGTGCAAGATAATACAAATTCCCCACCTCCTGAACTCCTATTGTATCAA
>CAZFWK010000084.1:0-7380 GCA_964522555.1 uncultured Peptoniphilaceae bacterium
CGGGCGGTATGAACGCCGCAGGGACTCCGCATCAGGAAGCTGCCGGGATCGAAGACTCCCCCGAACTCTATTACGCGGACACGATGAAGGGCGGGAAAGACCTGAATGATCCTGCACTTTTGAAAGTACTCACGGAAGAGTCCGCACCTGCACTCGCATGGCTTGAAACGCTCGGAGCGAATCTCGCGGAAGTGGGCAGAAGCGGCGGACAAAGTGTAAACCGAATCCACAAAGGACCCGAAGGAATGCCGGTCGGAACGCACCTGATGGATGTATTCGCGAAGAATGTAGATGAACTCGGGATCGATGTTCGCCTCTACACGAAAGCGGTAGAAATCCTGCACGAAGGAAACAAAGTGACGGGAATCAAAGTCGAAACCCATGACGGACAATCGTACCAAATCAATGCAAAAGCGGTTATCCTCGCAAGTGGAGGTTTCGGAGCGAACCCCGAACTGGTTGAAAAATACAATCCGGCTCTTAAGGGTTTCGGCACGACCAACCAACCGAACGCGACAGGCGATGCACTTGCCTTGGTAGAACCGCTCAATGTAGCACTGACCGATATTGAACAAATTCAAACGCACCCGACGGTCGTACCGATCGTAAATGAGATGATCACCGAAGGGATGCGCGGAGATGGCGCGATCCTCGTGAACCGCGCAGGGGAGCGCTTCACCGATGAGCTTCTTACGAGAGACGTCGTATCGAAGGCGATCCTCGAGCAAGAAGGCGGCACGGCATTTTTGGTCATCGACAAGACCGTATTTGAAACGGCATCGACTTTTGCGAAGTACATGGAGCAAGGCTACTTGAAAGAAGGACCCAAGATTGCAGATATCGCATCGATTATCGGGTGCGATGCAGCTACGCTCGAGAAGACGATCACTACGTACAATGAAGCGGTTAAGGCCGGTTCCGACTCGGCGTTTGGCAGAACCTCACTCGATGTCGCTTTGACCGAAGAACCTTTCTACACCGTGGAAGTCGCTCCGGCGATTCACCACACCATGGGTGGCGTGAAGATCGATACAACAGCGGAAGTCATCAATATGGACGGCCAACCGGTAGAAGGACTGTACGCAGCGGGTGAAGTAACCGGCGGCGTGCACGGCGGAAACCGTATCGGCGGAAATGCGGTTACAGACATCGTCGTATTCGGAAAGATCGCAGGAAAGAGCGCGGCAGAATTTATCAAAAGCGCACAATAGATAATATGAGAGGCACCCGAGAGATCGGGTGTCTTTTTTTGGGTAGAGAAATTCGTGATTCGACGCGAATTCAAAAAACTGATAGAATGGTAGAATCTAAAACATACAAAAAAGAGGGAAATATGAGCGAACAAAAATCGACAGCGAAGCATGCAAAAAGAAGACTTCCGCTGATCATCATCAGTGTCATTTTGATTATGATCGGAACGGGTGCCCTTACTTGGACTCTCTACGACCAGGCATACCAGGGGAGAAGGGTGACTGACCCGCATCGGAATGTGTATTTTGTGCCGGAAGAGATGGAAGAAATGCAAAGCACAGTCCATGAATTTAAGAACAATCATGGCGATACGCTGGTAGGAAGACTGTACACGAAAAAAGACAGCATCGCAAAGCCTTCGGCATTAATCGTGTTCTCCCATGGTTTAGGGGCAGGGCACTTCCCCTACTTGAGCGAGATTCAGGAGCTGGTGAAGGAAAATTTTGCCGTATTCGCCTATGATGCAACTGCAAACGGAGAAAGCGGCGGCGATTCGCTGATCGGCTTTCCTCAAGCGATTTTTGACTTGCGCTCTGCGCTGGCGTACGTAGGAGCACAACCTGAGATGAACACCTTGAAACTTGGCCTCTACGGCCATGCATCGGGCGCCTATGCCGCAATGACCATCCTGCAAGAGGATTTTCCCGTACGTGCGGTAGTCGAGCGCTCGGGGCCGATTTCATCGAGAGCGTACTTCATCGAGGATTCGAAAAAAAGCGTAAGCACCCTCGCGTACTCCTTTTTTCCCTTTCTGACTTTCGTTGAAAAGCAGAAGTTCGGCTTCGAATCGTCCTACAATGCGGTCGAGGCGGTGAACGAATCAAAGGTTCCCGTGATGGCGATGCACTCAAAAGACGACGACAAAGTGGCGTATTCCATCGGCTTACCCGCCAAAGAAAAAAGCATTACCAATGATCAAATGCTCTACCGCACCTACGAAGACAAAGGGCATGACCTCATCTTGACAGACGATGCCCGAGCGTACCGTGAAGAGGTATTAAAAGGGATGGTAGAGGTTTTGACTGCGCACGACGGCTGGCCGCCTGCCGATATCATGCAAGCCTACACCGACACGGTCGATAAGGATCGCTTGAATGCCATCGATATGGAGATCATGACGGACATTATTTACTTCTTCACTGAGCATTTGTGCGGTTCTTGAGGATAAAAACTTCGAGAGTACTCGATACGAAAAAAAGCGCCGAACATGGCGCTTTTTACGTGGGATAAACTTATTCCAAAGTTTGAGAAGTATATTCCAAGTTGACGCGGTCTCCGACTTCGTACTCTTGGGAGTGGCCGTCGTTTAGCGTTTCGATCAGGATCTCTTTTTCCGAGATGATCGCACTGTATACGAACCGATCGCCTCGGTACCATTTTTTTTCGATCATGGCGGGCGTTCCCGTTTCTGCGAATTTTACGCGTTGTGGGCGGATATACGAAAGTGGATCTTCCTGCAAGACGGATGTTTCTCCAATAAAGGAAAGCGAGAAAGGGGAGTTGGGCGTTTCATACAACTCCTTTGGGCTGCCTTCTTGTACGAGCACTCCCTTTTCCATAAGTAGAATCCGATCGGCCAGTGCGAAGGCTTCGTCTTGATCGTGTGTGACGAAGATCGTCGTGAGGTTAAAGAGCTTTTGCAAGCGGCTGATTTCTTCTCGCATCTGCACGCGGAGCTTAGCGTCGAGGTTCGAGAGCGGTTCGTCCAAAAGCAGCACTTTCGGGTTCAGCACCAGGCTTCTCGCGAGGGCTACGCGCTGCTGTTGCCCGCCACTGAGCGCGCTGATCCTTTTATTCGCGTGGTCTTCGAGTTTGACCAGTTCGAGATACTCCAAGCTTCTTTGTTTTGCGTCTGACTTGGTGAGTTCGCGAAACTTTAGCCCGTACATCACATTCTCAAGCACGGTCATATGCGGAAAGAGCCCATAAGATTGAAATACGGTGGATACCGGACGCAGGTGCGGCGGGGTATGGGTTATCTCTTTTCCATCTAAGACGATGGAACCCGAAACATCATCCAGGAATCCGCCGATCGCGCGCAGAACGGTCGTCTTGCCACAGCCACTCGGGCCCAAGATGCAAAGGAATTCGCCTTCATTCGCTTGGCAAGAAAAGTCTTTAACCGCGTATAGAGCGCCGTATTGTTTGGTCAGATTTTCAATCGTAAGAAACATTTGATTTCCTCCGGGAAAGTGCTAAAAATACGAGATTCACCCCTACTACGATCAACATTAAAAGCACTGCAATTACAGCGCCGACGCGGGTCTTACCGCTTCGGAGCACATCAAACATGACGAGGGTCGCAAGCTTTTGGCTCGGATAGACGAGAAAGATGATTGAACCGACGGTGGTCATGGTGGAAGAGAAGTTGTTGAAGAAACTCACCAAGAACCCGGGCTTCACCAAAGGCAATACGATATCTTTCAGTACGATTACAGGATGTGCGCCCACATCGGTTGCAGACTGCACCACGTCTTTCCCAATTGACACCATGGATGATTGGGCCACTTTGGTAGAAAAGGGAAGTTGCTTGAACACCACATTTAAGATGACGATCCAAGCCGTGCCGACCAATTGTAACGGAGGGCTTCGAAAAGCAAAGATGTATCCTAATCCAAAGAACGTTCCCGGTATGATATAGGGCATGGTGCCGATAAAATCGAACGCGGCGAGCCAATTTTTTTCTCGGATGATCATATAATACGAGAGCATGAAACCCAGTAGGCTCCCAAAGATTCCGCAAATCAGACTATATGCGATGGAGCGTATAAAGGTGCCGGAGATATACGGAAGGGTCTCCCAAATATTGTCGAGCGTCCAGAACATTTCACCGAATCTCATCTTAGTGAAAGCTGTCACGAAGATGGACCCGTACTGCAAAAGAAGCGCAAGTAAGAAAAATGTAGCGGTAATCATCGAAACCGTATAGACAATCCCCTTTCGCTGAAGCTTCAGATCTCCTTCCATTAGGCGGCGTTCTCCCGTAATGGAGGTGTTTTGAAAATATTTTCGATAAAATAGATAGGCAATCAGCGAAGGGAGAAATAAGAGTACATTCATCGAAGCGGCTTTTGTGACATTACTATAGGCTACTACATTCAGGTACGCTTCGGTTGCCAGGACATTGTAAGCGCCTCCAATAATACTCGGTGTCGAAAAATCGGCGAGCGATCGCACGAAAGTGAGCATCATGCATACAGCGATGCCGGGCATCATAAGAGGCAGCACGATGTCTTTCAGAATTGCGCCGGTCGGTGCCCCCAAATCTTGTGCAGACAACAACACCGTACGGTCCATACTGCGGATCACGGAGAGCAGCATGAGTGCATTCAGGGATAAAAAGCCCAGTGTCTGCATCGCGACGATTCCGGTGAAGCCATAGGGGTTCCACTTGAGCCCCAATAGCGAGTATGTGATCCAGCCTCTTTTTCCAAACAAGCTGATATACGCGATGGAGGTCACGAATGGCGGAGAGATCATTGTAAAGAGAAGCGTGAGCTGTGTGATTTTAGAAAAGACCTTTGGGCCGAAAGCCGCAGCAAACGCGATGAGTATGGAAAAGAACGTAGCGAAGATCGTCACCGAGACGGACACCTTCAGGCTGTTAGTGAGGAGGCCGACATTGTCGGTGAAAAGCGTTTTGTAGTAGAGCAAATCCCATTTTCCGTCAATTCGGACGCTCTCGACCATTACACGCACCATCGGATACAGGATAAACACCAAGATCAGTGTGCAAACCGTAAATAAGATGGCATGGTCCAGCACGGAAAGGAAAAGGGAACTCTGTTTTGAGTTCCCTTGCCGCGTCAATCTCATTCTTGCGCCTTATCGCCCATCATGCTGCCGAAGCGCTCGAGGATCGCTTCTCTTTGCGTGCCGAAAGTCGATAGATCCTGCTTGACAAATTTTTCGGAAGGTACATCCAAAGCAAAGCCGTCGACACCCGGTTTCACCATTTGTGAACCGTCCTTGCCGTCGATCTCGGCAATTATTTCCTGATTGTCTTTGCGAAGTGCGAAGTTCACAAATTCTTGTGCGATATCGGTGCCGTCGCCGCCTTTAAAGACTGCGAGTCCTTCCGGAACCCAGGGAATTCCCTCTTCCGGGAAGATGACTTTTACATTGTTTTCTTGTGTAAGGTCATGCACTTTTTTCGACACAGGAACGATTCCGATTGCAAACTCGCCTTGTACGGTCAGGTCTTGCGGGTCACCGCCGCGCTTGGAGTAGTATGGGATGTTTTCATTCAGCTCTTCGAAGTATTTCCATCCTTCGTCATCGCCGAAGAGTTCCAAGATGCCTTTTACAAATGCGTAGTTGGTTCCGGAAATCGCCGGATTCGACATGATGATCTCGTTTTTATAAGAAGCATCGGTGAGATCTTTCCATGTTGTCGGTTCTTTCAGTCCGAGATCTTCCATTACATCCAAGTTGATGAGAAGACCTACGATCGTGATTCCCTTCGAATACCAGAAGCCATCGGCGTCTTTGTAGTCTGCCGGAACATCAGCTGCTTCCAGAACGTCTGTTTTTTCGAGAAGGCCGTCTTCTTTCGCTTGCATGAACGCGTCGAGCCCGCCGCCGAACCAAAGATCCGCCATTGGCTTTCCGCCTTCCGCCTTCACGCGAGAAATGACCTCACCGCTCGACATCGAGAGAAATTCGATTTTTGCGCCGGTCTCTTCCGTGAACTTTTCAAACAGTGGAACATAGGATTCGGACGTCGCTACGACATTCATGCTTCTGCCTTCGAAAGGCTTCGCGGCCGGTTCGGTAGTTTCTTCGGTTGCCGCCTCGGTAACAGCGTCTGTAGCGGCCGTCTCCGTTACGGCTTCTGTACCCGCCTCGGTAGCGGGTTCGGTTGCAGCCGGGCTTGCACACGCTGCAAAGAGCAGCATGACTGCGAGCAACAGGCTAAGTACTTTTGTTTGTTTCTTCATGGATTCATTCCCCCTTTACAAGAACATTCTATCACGCAAACGACAAATCAGCTACATAATAAAGATTCGAAATTCTTATCCTTCCGAAGCGGTATGATAAAATGATTGCAACGATTGGCGCATTCTTGCGTCAGTAAGGGTGAAGGGAAGGTGAGACTCGTGGATGATAACAGTTTGGTCGCTTTGTTTTGGGCGCGCAATGAACGCGCGCTTGCGGTGACGGCGGAGCAGTACGGGGGATACTGTGCACAAATTGCCTACAATATAACCAAGAATCGGGAGGATACGGAAGAATGCGTCAACGACTCTTATTTGCGGGTGTGGAATTCGATTCCGACCGATCGGCCGCAGATGTTTAAGCCGTATATCGGAAAGATTACGAGGAACTTGGCGATCAGCCGGTATCGGCGCGACCATGCGAAAAAAAGAGGGGAAGGCGCGCGTGAATCGGTCTATGAAGAGCTGGCGGACTGCATCCCGGGCGGCTTCGACACCGAAAAGCAATTGGAAGACAAAGAGATTGCAAAAGCGATCAGCACCTTTTTGCGCACCGAAAAGGAAGAAGCGAGAATCTTATTCGTAAGGCGGTATTGGTATGCGGAGTCGATCGCAAAGCTTTCTGAGGACTTCGGGTTTAGCGAAAGCAAAGTGAAATCGGCATTGTTTCGCACGCGGAATGCGCTTCGAGAGTATCTGGAAAAGGAGGAGATCTCGCTATGAATGAAGAAAGACTCATGCGGATTCTAACCGATCTGGATGACGACCTGATCTTGGAAGCGGAGCCGTCGAACTCCTACGTTATCCATCAAGAGCCGGTCCAAAAGAAGCGCTTTTTCCAACAAAAATGGATGCTTTCAGCGGCCGCCTTCTTGCTCGTGTTTACGCTTTGGAAAGTTTGGCCCACGATTAATCGGGAACAAGCGGTCGCTGAAACCGCCTTACAAGCCGAGGCGGACGTGCAGGGTAATGTGGAAAGTTTCGAAGAAGCGGATGAAGCTACCGAGGCCGCAGCAGCGAAACAAGCGCCGTCATTGGAATCGACCGAAGCGGCTTTGATGCTCGAGGCTGAACTCCCCAAGATCGGCATACCGGTAGCATTCCGGGCGGAAGGCATGGGGATGGGTTACTTGGCTTTCAAGTCCCCGGAAGAAATGGAGCCGGATCCGTTTTACGACGCAGTGAAAGGGAG
>CAZFWK010000085.1:0-7373 GCA_964522555.1 uncultured Peptoniphilaceae bacterium
CATCATTCAGTCATATCCATTTGTTTGTATCTATTGAAAGTATACATCAAAGCTCGACACTTGTAAAGAAGCAGATGACGTGATAAGAATTTTCTATGAATCCAGTAAATAAGGGGAGTTTCCGCGCCTTATGTCATTTGTCGCCCCTAATAGAATGCGCGGTTCATCCGACCCGATCCTCCGTAGCGCGATCTCGTTAATCTGCGTTAACCTCCGCATCGTTTCGAGCAATTCCCACGCACTCCGGCTGTCGATCGTGCCTTCTTGGTACGCCATCAACACATTTCTTGTGAAGACCTCTTTGCTCTCCTCCAATCGGTCAGTGAAAGTTAGCGCTCGGGCGAGTTCTTCCTCTTCAGACGGATGATCTTGTGTGCATAGGTATACGAGATCGAGTGCATTTCGAAAGCCGTGAGTAAACTCAAATCGTCGATATTGGATCCGTGTACGATCCGGTCAGACCCCAAAGAAAACAGTCCCAGGCAATGTTCATGGATCCGAATCATATCTTCCAGCGTAGTGTATAAGGAAAGGATCTCCTTTTGTGACTCGAGCTCCGGCGTACGATCCATGAGCGCGAAAAAGTCGGTCTTCAGTTTATCCTGCATCTGTGCGATGCTTTCTGCGATTTGTGTCGCTCTTTCTACGAGCGTAACATCTCTTGTGAGATAGATTTGAAATACGGTTTTGGCATGCGCCCAAGTCGTCCGAAAGAGCGCTTGCATATCGGTTCGAAACCCTAAGCTCGTCTGGCCGGTCACACTGTCCGTTTTCACCGGCACCGTCTTTTTCCGTACGAGCATCGGTTCGGGGATCAAGAGCTCCGACAGCTGAAGAAACTTTGCTTGCAAGGGTAGGAAGACGATCGCTGTAAGCAGATTGAAGCCGATGTGGGAGTACCACAAGATATTGTCGCCTGAAAAGCGTATGGAATTCAGCAAACCGGTCATCGGCAGCACCCACAATACCGGCATGGCGAGCGCCACTCCGAATACATTGATCAAAAAGTGTAAAATAGCTGTGCGACTTTGATCCACGGAACCGGTCAGCGTAGAAAAAATCGCCGTGGACGTCGTCGCGATATTGGCTCCCAGCATAAAAAAGATCGAGGGCAGAACGTCGATATACCCTTTCGCAATATAATCCGAGATCACGGAAAGGGATAGCCGGCTGCTTTGCACTACAGTCGTAAACGAAATGCCTTGCATAAATGCGACCCAATTTCCGTGGATCGCGCGCATCGACTCCTCGAACCAAACTGAGTTTGAAAGGATCGCCAAGCCACTCTTCAGCTGATCCATTCCTACGAAGATAAAAGCCGTCCCCAGCACGACAAGCGCATAGCTCTGCCGGTCTCTTCTTGTGGTCGTGATCCACACAAAAAACGCGCCGATGCCTGCGATAACAAAGATCGTATAAGCGATATCCTGCAAGATCGGAACATAGAATGCCGTGCCGATATTGCCGCCTAAAAGTAGGGCGAAAGCAGTCGGCATCGTGACGATATTGCCCGCGACCAGTCCGATGATCATCAGCACCACCGTGCTCGAGGATTGCACCAAAAAGGATAGCAAGGCCGCAAAAGCGACGCAAAGGATCGGGTGCTTCGCAAGATTGCCCATCCACCGCTTCAGTTTTGTGTTCTCGATCATCTGGAGTCTTTTTGCCATTAGATTCAGACCGAATAGCAAAGTCATGATCCCTGCGATTACGCGCATAATAGCCTCCTATCGTAGAGTGGAAAAACCGGTTTGCCGGAGCGCTTCATATAGTACGACCGCCACCGAGTTAGAAAGATTCAAAGAGCGTGCGTAGGTTGTATCCATCGGAATCCGAAGTAGCGTATCCGTGTTTTTCTCAAGAATCTCTATGGGTAATCCCTTCGATTCTTTTCCGAAGACGAAATAATCCGTTTCATGAAATGAAAACTCGGTATAGCTATGTGTCGCCTTCGTCGTCGCATAATAGCAGCGGCAATCCGGGTTTAGCCTGTAGAATTCCTGTATATCGTCATATACTCTCAGATCCAAATGCGCCCAGTAATCCAGCCCCGAGCGCCGAATCGCGCTGTCCGAAAGAGAGAACCCCAATGGACGTATCAGATGCAAAGTACTCCCGGTTAGCACGCAAGTGCGCCCGATATTCCCCGTGTTCATCGGAATCTCCGGTTCCAATAACACGATATGCATTACAACGCCTCCAAAACATGCTTGCGGATCGCCTTCGCCCACCCGCCCTCATGCGGTGCCTGCGTGACTACGTCGGCATACTTCACGGCAATGTCGGAGTTGCCTTCCACCGCGATCGAGAGGCCGCTGACCTCAAACATCGAGACGTCGTTTTCGTGGTCGCCGATCGTAACAACCTCCTCCATGGCGATCCCCAAGTGATCCGCCAATGCGCGGAGTCCGATGCCTTTCGTGGCTTCTTTTCTCGTGATCTCGAGATTGTTGTAGTGCGACTTTGCAACACTGACCCCATCCTCTTTTTCGACCTCTCTTCGGAGCTCGTCCAGGCGCTCTTCGTTCTCATCCATGATGACGAACTTCGCCGGCCAATCACCCGACTGTGCGATCCGGTCACAAGGATCCGGGTCGATGATGACAGGCGCCTGCAGCTCGGAATAGTCGTCTTGCGTAATGCTGTAGCGGTTCAGCGTGCGCCTGGAATGGCCGGATAGGTAAAGCGCGTCGAGATTGTAGCATTGGAAAAACGCACTTTCTGTATGGCAAAAGTCGACCAGCTTTCTGACCAAAGACTCCGACAGCGGATAATGCGCCAGCTTCTTACCATCGCCGTCAAAGATCAGCGCGCCATTACAAGCGATCACGGGCGTTGGGAAGGAGAATTGCTTCGCGTAAAATTGCGGCGATTTCCACATTCTGCCGGTGACCAATGCCGTCAGCACCCCTTTTTGATACAGCTCTTCGATCAGGTCGACCGTTTCTTTTGGGATTTCATTTTGAACCAGTATGGTTGCATCCATATCGGACGCGACTAATTTATACATATAACCCTCCTGAATGCTCACATACACCCATTATATCACGATACGCGCTCGGTCGGTTGGTGAGACTGTAACGCAGTAAATTTTATTTCGTAACACTTGACAAGACCATTTTTGCCCGTTAGAATAAGGTTAAGATCAATGCACAGGAGAAGTACCCCACGTATGCTGTACCCAGAGAGTCTTTGGCGGTGAGAAAAGACAACAGAGCGTAGGCGAATGGACCTGTAAGATGCTTGGCGAACCGAAAGCAGTAGCCTAAGCCGGCTCCCGCCGTTACACGGGTAGGATATCAGGGCAACCTCGTATCTGAATTAAGATAAGACATGCGTCTTAAAGTAGGATGGTACCGCGAACACTGTTCGCTCCTTCAGGGAGTGAGACGGTGTTTTTTTATTGAATAGGAGAATTGCGATGAATCATACATGAAGGACATTTGAATTAAAAGAGGACAACGCGCACAACACTGAACGATAAAAAAGGAGAAATACCAATGAAATTACGTGAATACATCATCACCGCACTGTTAATCGCAATCGGATTCGTACTGCATGCCATCACGCCGGGCTTTTTCGGAATGAAACCCGACCTGCTCCTGACCTTTATGATCTTGGCGATCATGCTTCACCCTAATCCCAAAAACGCAGTAGCGGCCGGCCTCTTAGGCGGAATCGTCGCCGCGATGACTTCCACCTTCCCGGGCGGCCAAGTGGCCAATCTCGTCGATAAATTTCTTACCGCAATGACCGTGTACCTCTTGATCCGAGCGCTCGTCCAAGTCAAATCGGACTCGATTCGCGCCGGGATCATCGGCTTGGTCGGAACCTTCGTCAGCGGGACGATCTTCCTCTTGGTAGCACTCGCCGTAACCGGCCTGCCCGCTCCCTTCAGCGTCCTGTTCGCGACAGTAGTAGCGCCGACCGCACTCATCAATTGCGTACTGCTAGGCGTTGTTTACAAAGCCGCCACCACCGCAATGCGAACCCTTCAACCGAATCGCGGATAAGACAAAATAAAAACAGCCACGGGATCTCTCCTATGGCTGTTTTTTCTTTTCTTTACGGTGCGATTCGGGTTAGGCCTTCGAAGCTGTATTTGGATTCTACGATCAGCTCGGGGGTGTCGGTGATGAGGTCGCGATACTCAGCTGCCGTGTATTGCGCCATTCCGCCGATATTGTAAACTTTGCTCATATCCCAACCGCGCGCTTCCATGATTTCCATGAGCATCTTCACGCGCCCGCCGCTTTGGCACATGATGAAGAGGGTCTTGTCTTTCGGGAAGAAGACTTCGAGCAGCTTGTCGGATTCTTCATATACCGGGATCGGCTCTTTCGTTGTGCCGCCGTATAGTTGAATGAGATCCGGATTATTCGCCGCTTCCGCGTCGTAGATATAGGCGAAGAACGGGATGAGTCGAAGTTGCGAATATGCTTTTTCACATAGTCTTCGTAGTCTCTGGTGTCGATATACAGTACGTCGCTACGGTTTAGGTATTGGCTGAGATTGGTGTTGTTCACCGCCGAGCAGTCTGCGGAGTAACTCGTCGCATCACATCGGGTATCTTCGGTCGCGTCTTTCGTCGCTTTGAAAGATTTTGTCGTGTCGACCGGTGCCGGAAGTGCGCCCAATGCTGCGGGTGCCGGTGCCGCTACTGCTTCGGTGGTTGCTTCTGCAGTCGTTGTGGCTTCCGTCGCTTCTACCGGTGCTGCCGGGCTTGCGTCCGCCGCACTGGTGTCTCCCGAGAAGAAGGGGTCGGTACCATGGAATTGGCCAATCGCAAGGAGCATACGGATCATATTGTTGGTCGATACGGAAGCACCCGAGAATGCGTCGATCGTGTAATTTGCTCTACCGTCGCCCTTTTGATAATCCGCCAGGTCGATATCTTTCATGACGCTGAGGCCGCCGATTTGTCCGTACGTTTTTCCTACGAAGTACGGGATATACTCGGTTTTCAGCTGCTCATAAGTCGTTCCGTTCGGGATCGGGTCGCTATCTCCCCAGAATCCGCCTAAGTATTTGCCGCTCGAATCCTTGTCGAAGCTAAGCGTCTTGATGACGGCATCTTCCAGCTTTCCGCTTTCCGGCAACGACATTTCGACATAGGCAGTTTGCCAGAAGTTTACGGATGCCTCACGACAGGTGCAGGAGATATACGTGATTTGATACTTGATAAAATCGCGTGCGACATACTTAAAGTTCACAAACGCATAGAAGTTATCTTCGTTACCCGGTCCGTCGATATGATTGATCGGGATGATCGCGACGGGGTTCGCCTTGGACCCTTCGCCAAGCGCTGCCGATTCGTTCAAAAACTTGTTGACTGCTTCCAGATTGATCGCACCGGATGCTCCGTCGGTGCCGGCTGTCGCTTCAGTTGCCGCGCCGCCATCCGCATTTCCCGTTGCCGGTTCCGTTTTCGCCGGGGTTTGGCACCCGACAAATAGGCTCAGCGCCAACAATAGGATCAACAGAATTTTTCCGGTGTTTTTTAGCGTTCTCTTCATTTTCATTCCTCCGTTCATCATTTTTTTCGTTTTGTCGATCTTCAACGTATATTTATGCTAGCATGGAAAACGTGTTCTGTCAACAAGTCAGACTGGTCCACTCAGGTATGAATTCGAATGTTTCAATCTTAATCCCTATCAACTCACTCGGATTAAAGCACTTGGAGAATCTCCTGTTGCTAAGGATTATTCATTTATTTTATTCATAACGTTCTTCTTGCTCTTTCGTAAAAAAGAGTCCCCACGGATAACCCGTAGCGACTCCTCATGATCTTACGATTCTTTTTTCCAATTCGATTCGTAAGGATTCCGGCGAACTGCAAAGGACGGTGCCTTCCAGCGCCTCTTCCCACTCTTTTTCGAACGACTTGTGAATATATTGCACTCCGACTTGCCAAGGGCAATATAGTACCGGTATTTCTTTTTCTTTCGCGAAACGGATCAATTCGAGATTCTGCACATTTCCGGCACCGATCGGTAAATTTGTGAGCACGACTGCCTTGATCCGATCCATTTTCTCGATGATTCGCGCCGTATCGTCCGATTGAACTTCGGAAAATGCCTGGATCGTAAACAGTTCCGCGCCGATTCGCTGCGCTGTGACTTGATCGGAGTCTCCGATATTTAAGATCCCTGCGGAAAGATGAACTCCCCATCCGTACAAGGCCGAAAGGACTTGCGAACCGGTTCCGCCTCCCGATACGACATGCACGGGCAGATCCGTTAAAGTTTGCTTCCGCCTCTCTACCGGGATCACGACGGGCGTGTCCGTCACGGGATTTCGGTCGATGAAGGAGTCTACTTCGTATACGGTTTGAATGTTTTTTTGATTGATCAAAGTCTCGGGTGGCCCATGCGCGATGATCTTTCCGTCTGCCAATAACCAGATTTCATCCGCATAGCGCGCGGCGAGATTGATGTCGTGAAGGACCATTAGGATCGTTCGGTCTTCGTTTAGCCATTCTCTGAGGTCTTCCATAACGGCTAATTGATGATTGATATCGAGCGCGCTTGTAACCTCATCTAATAGAAGGATGTCGGTTCCTTGTGCGAGCGCCTTCGCGAGCAGGACGCGCTGCTTTTCTCCGCCGCTGATCTCCCCGATACGCTTTCGGTAAAAAGGAAGCGTCCCGGTTCTCTGCATAGCGCCTATGATGTGCTTTTCGTCAGTTTCCGCGTCCGTTTCCTTTCGAAAGGCGAATCGCGCCATGGATACGATCTCTCCGGCCATAAATGCGCCCGGCACCTGGACTTCTTGCGCCATGTAGGCGATCTTTTTTGCGCGCTCTCGGTCGCTCAAATCTCCAATCGGCTCCCCACCCAGGTAGATTTCGCCGGCGTTCGCTTCCATCAGTCCGGCTAAAATTTTGATTAAGGTCGACTTTCCCGCCCCGTTTGCACCGACCAGCGCGTGCAGTCGCCCGGGCTTCACTTCCATACTCAGCTCTTGCAACACCGGATGTTCTCGATACGAAAAGGACAGATCCCGCAAGGTAAATGTGTTCATATGATCCCCCGCCCTTCTCGCCCTCTGAGGAGCCATAAAAAGAACGGTGCGCCGATCATGGCTGTCACAATCCCGATCGGGATCTCAAGCGGACTCGCGATCGTCCGCGCGGCGGTGTCGCAAATGCTGAGGAATATCCCGCCCCACAGCGCGGATGCGGGAAGGAGCGTCCGGTAATCGGGTCCAATGATGAGCCTCGCGATATGGGGGACGATGAGCCCCACAAATCCGATGATTCCGGTAAAGGAGACGACCACAGCCGTTACGAAGGACGCCGTGATCAGTAGGATTCGTTTCAACTGCTCGGTGTTGACGCCCATGCTCTTCGCAGTGTCTTCTCCCAAAAGTAA
>CAZFWK010000086.1:0-7352 GCA_964522555.1 uncultured Peptoniphilaceae bacterium
GGATGGATGTACAAGAGTGCAGGCGGTGTGGAAAATTCTCATGCCGCTTCTGGCTCCGGGCATGATTACTTCGGGACTATTTGCTTTTATCGTATCATGGAATGACCTGCTTTTTGCACAATCCTTTATTACAAAAACTGAAATGCGCACGATCTCACTGGCGCTCACCTCGTACAAAACTCTGTTTACCACATACTGGCATACGATGATGGCAGCCTCTACGATATCCGTGGCGCCGGTATTCTTGCTGTTTATCGGAATACAGAAGTATCTCGTAAAAGGTCTATCATCCGGTGGGGTTAAAGAGTAATTGAAAATGAGTAAGACGATTATGCTACACGATGAGGCGGGAAATGTCGGCATTTTTCGCAAAAATTCCTGAGGCGTGGATCGATCTTATGATTTCGCATACATGAAAATGAGTTTATCCGATTCGTTCGACGCGTAATCATACCTACGAGGTGGAACGAAAGATACCTCAACTAAGCTTGGAGAAGATAAAGCTATATTACAAGGAGAGCAGTATGAAAAATTGGGACGCAGTAAATGCCTATATGGAAATGAAGAAGAGAGAAAAAAGAGTGGATCACGATATCGGGATGTGCCTCCTCTCTTCGG
Organism: uncultured Peptoniphilaceae bacterium; assembly: GCA_964522555.1. Lineage (GTDB taxonomy): Bacteria > Bacillota > Clostridia > Tissierellales > Peptoniphilaceae > JAAYQA01. The sequence continues at coordinate 619 of CAZFWK010000086.1, forward strand.
CAGCAAAACATCGCATTGGATATGAGGAAGAATTACCGGCATCACTTGCCGGTTTGGAAGTGGCAAAGGGGGAAGAATTTGCCTTCCAGATCTTAATTGAAAGTGATGCCCCGTACTTTTGCCTATTGGAAAGCACGAAGGATCTGCATTGGAAAGGGTTGGAGGACCGGTTTCGAGTCAGTTTGAACTGTGAAGATACCGTGTCCGACTTTTTTGAGCTGCAGTTTCTCGGGTATGTCACAGATGATGACGGTAGTTTGGTTGCGGATCCTATCCGAACAGAAAAGTCGATGTGGGTTGAAAGGAGGTATCAGAGTCTCTGGGTTGCAGGAAAGATTCCTGAAACCTTTAATGGAAGTGAGATCAATATATCAGTAGAAGTTCGACACACATATGGTTATGAGAAGGAAAGGATCATCTTGTCGCAGCCACTCAAGATCCAAGTGATGGACTATGTGATAAGGAGCGTAGCGGAAGGAGACTTTTATCTGGACTTGTGGCAACATCCATGTTCCTGGGCAAGAGCGTATCATGTACCTTATTATTCAGAAGCGCACTTTCAGATCATTGAAAACTATGTTTGTGCCATGGCTGAGCTAGGACAAAGAGTGATCAATCTGAATGTTTCGGATTATCCTTGGGGAGGTCAGAGTTGCTTTATGGAGACCGAGAACCCTTCGAGTCTATATGAATACAATATGGTACCCGTCTATAAGACGAGTGAAGGAAAGTTCCGATGCGACTTTTCCGCGCTGGATCGATATGTGGCGGTGTGTATGGAAAACGGGGTCAAAGACGAGGTGAATATCTTTGGGATTCTCGGAAACTGGAACGCGTATTCATTCGGGAATCCGCTGGAAGATTATGATGATCCCATTCGCGTCAGCTACTACGACGAGGCAGACGGAAACTATGACTATATTCGAACGAAAGCGGAACTTAGGGAGTATCTGAGTCTGGTTCTTGCGCATATTGCGGACTTGGGTATTTGGGAAAAAGTAAAAGTGATCTGTGACGAGCCGAACGATCTGGAACTCTTTGAAACTTGCATGGCTTTTATAGAATCGACAATACCGGAATTGGAAGTCAAATATAAATGTGCCGTCCACGATGCTGAATTCCTACGCGAATACGGAGATAGAATTCCTCACCTGTCCGTCAACACTACTCTCGCGGTGGAGAACGCACTACAGATTGAAAGCATGAAGGAAAAACTGGAAATCTTGGGCGGTACTTTCACATGGTATTCCTGCTGTTTTCCTCGGCAGTTGAATATTTTCCTTGCCTCCCCTTTGATCGAAAGCCGGCTGATCGGTTGGTTCACATATTACTGGAATTTCCATGGATTTTTGCGATGGGCATATGCCATTTGGACAGCGGATCCGAATGAGGATGTCCGGTTTAAGTTCCCTTTGTGGGCAGCCGGCGATATGTTGTATGTCTATCCGGGAAGTGACATGAAGCCCATGCACTCGATCCGAGAGAAGAATATGCTTTTCGGTATCCAGGATTTCGACGTATTTCGCGCACTCGAAAAGGCAGGGGTGGACAGCACGACACTACGCGAGGGTATGCAGTCGCTCCTAGGGAAAAATGAGGATATGAAATCGGATGCAGATCGCAATGTGCAGATGGAGCATTCGCTGGATTACAAAAGCTATATGGACTTTAGAAATCATTTGATCCGAAAGCACCTCGTGCAAGCGAAATGAGGAAGAAAATGATAATGACCCGCAAGATTTAAGAGGGTTCCATTCATTTGAGTGGTGGCTGTTTTGATACGATGTGCGAATGTTATGATTAAAAAATCTTATGAAACCATTAATATTGTCAATTAGTTCAATCCCGACAATGTGATATAATAGTATGAAACAAATCTATTTGCATGGAGGAAATAATGAAGTCATTACGAAGAACACTTGCTATTCTGCTAGCTCTGGTGATGCTGCTATCAGCTTGTAGCCCAGCAAATTCAAACGCTCCGGCAACGGAAGCCGATTCCTCGGCCGGCACCGATGCTGCTCCCAAAAGTGGATCCGATAATCCGGTAGAGATCACATTTATGATCCCGGAATGGGGTGCTCCTTCCCAGGAAATGCTGGACGAGTTCCAAGCGAAAGAGAATATTAAGGTGAACCTAGAGACCGTGGATTGGGATGACATACGGAATAAAGTATCGGTTGCGGCCGCCGGTCAGAAAGCGGCAGCTGACGTATTTGAAGTCGACTGGGCCTGGGTGGGTGAATTTACCAGTGCGGGCTGGATTACCCCGATCGAGATCCCGGATGAAGACAAAACATCATTTGTCGGCCTGGATACCTTTACGATCGACGGGAATGTGATGGCTCTCTCGTACGCCAATGACTATCGGATTTCATACATGAATACGGACGCGTACGAAAAGGCGGGACTTGCAGAACCGCAAACTTGGGACGATGTCTACAATTCTTCCAAAGTAATCAAAGAAAAGGGTATCATGGAGTATCCTTTCACATTCCCGTATGCTGCAGAAGAATCAGCAACTACCGGCCTGTTGTGGCTAACGTTTCTGCGAACGGGGAAAGTATTCAATGATGATAATACATTGAACAAGCAAAATGTCACGGATACACTGACCTATGTGGACAAAATGCTGAAGGAAGGACTGGTAGACCCTGCAAATGCTACCATGAAGGGTGGCCAAACCTATGCCCAAATGACCGAGGGCGTGACCGCCTTTATGACGGGACCAAGTTCTTATGTCGGTCGTATCGAAGATCCCGAGCAGTCGAAAGTAATCGGAAAATCGAAAGCGATTATACCGGTGGGTGGAACGAGCAAGGCAACACAGACGATGGCTTTACAGGAAGCGATCGGTGTATCCCCCTACTCTGAGAATGTAGAAGCGGCAAAGACTTTTGCTCGTTGGTTCACTTCGCCGGAAATTCAAATTAAGATGTTTGAGGTGAAGGGATGCATTCCGACCCGCTCGGAGATTCTGAATCAGTTGATTAAATCCGGCGATATCAAGGGAGGAGACGTGATGATTAAAGCAGCAGAACTTATCAAATCGGTATTCCCTACTGGCGTTCCAAACTACTACACTGAAATGAGTACAGCTATTTTTAATGCTGTGAACAAGATGGCGCTTGGTCAGAGCACACCGGAACAGGCATTCGAAGAAATGAATGCAAAAGTCACGGAGCTAGCTACTAAGTAATGACAATAGCGGGCTACTGTTGCAGTAGCCCGCTTTTATTGAGGTATTATGAAAAAATCCCAGAAACTGCCATATCTTCTTCTCGTTCCTCTTCTTCTCATCCTAACGGGTTTGATCCTCTATCCGATCGCGATGACGTTTGACTTTAGCCTGCAGAATTTCAAGATGACGGAACCGGACCAGACGCGTTTTGTCGGACTTGCAAATTATCTGAAGGCGCTTCGCGACCCGGCATTCCGCAGTGCTGTTCTTAACACTCTTGTGGTGCTCTTGGTCTTATTTGTGCTGGGCTCCATTGGAAGTCTGCTGGTCGCGCTGATACTCAACATAGACTCGAAGCTCAACGGAGTATGGATGGCGATAGCCATTGTACCATGGGCACTGCCTCCCGTTGTGAACGGAATCGTATGGAACTTTATTTTTTACCCCGGATTCGGATTGATCAACAAGATTCTCTATAACACAAAAATTATCGAGCAGCCTATTATCTGGGGCAGTGGTCGCTGGGACTCGCTGCTCATCATTGGAATTGTGATTGCATGGCGGGTCATTCCCTTTTGCGCTGTCATTCTTCTGGCAAACATGAAGGCAATTGATCGTCAGATCTATGAATCAGCAAAAGTGGATGGAGCCTCTTCGTGGTCAATTTTTCGAAGGATCACTCTTCCGCTTCTGCTTCCCACTATGGGGATTGTGTTCACCAATATCACCATCGCCGGAATTAATGTATTTGACGAGGTAATCGCCCTGATCGGCTATCGTACTTTGGGCCAGACGGTTCAGATTTACAATTACAACGAAACATTTAGTTTTCTGAATTTCGGATTCGGCAGTGCGGTTTCCTATCTGATCATGATCGCTAGCGGCGTAGTATCCTATTTTTACATTCGCAATGTGGGGAGGCAAACGGAATGAAAATTGCACGTAAATCGTTGCGGATCGCTTCACTCTTAGCATTGGTTCTCTTTACTCTCGGACCGATCTTGTGGTGTCTGGTCATCAGTATCAGTCCGGAAAGCGAAATGTTCAACACGGGTCCCGGGTTTCTTCCGACAAACCCGACATTGAACAATTACCGCGCTCTCCTTCTTGAAGACACCCAGTACCGGAGCAATTACTTGAATGGGATGACCAACTCACTGAAGGCTGTCGCGCTTACGGAAGTCATCGGGCTACCGGTTTGCGTATTTGGCGCATATGCGCTGTCTCGGTTTGAATTTCGTTTTAAAAGAATGATAACTGTGGTACTGTTGATAACAAGTGTGATCCCTGTATTTGCAACCATCATCCCGATTTACAAAATGTTCTCCGACTTTCAGCTACTGGACAATATTTTCTGGATTTCCATGATCTATGTGTCAGCCTTTATGCCGATGGTTCTTTGGATTCTAATTAACAGTTTCCAGAGCTTCCCGAAAGAAATTGAAGAATCGGCAAAATTAGATCGGTGCAGTCGAATGGGGATACTATTTAAAATGATTTTGCCCAACTCCTACCCGATTATTCTGACCATTGCTCTGCTGCTGTTTCTGATGACATGGAATCAATTCCAGATTCCGTTGATATTATCCGCATCTAGGGCGACCAAGCCCCTATCGATTGTCGTTCAGGAATATGCGACGAAAGATCGGATCATGTACGGCTTAACAGCAACGGCAGGAATGCTGGCATTGATGCCACCAGCGATAATGGCAGTCATTTTTCGAAAATATTTGGTTTCCGGGCTGACCTCCGGATCCGTGAAAGGATAATATATGGCAAAAGTAACCTTGCGAAACGTAGGAAAGAAGTATAGTGAAGGACATTATGTCGTAAAGGATTTTTCCATCGACATCGCCGACCGCGACTTTATCGTGTTTGTGGGACCATCCGGCTGCGGGAAATCTACTACTTTGCGGATGATTGCGGGGCTGGAGGAGATCACGGAAGGTGATATCTATATCGACGATGTTCTTGTGAACGATGTGGAACCTCAGGATCGGGATATCGCCATGGTCTTTCAAAACTATGCATTGTATCCGCATATGACGGTTTACGACAACATTGCCTTTCCGTTACGACAACGAAAAGTACCCAAACCGGAGATTGAAAGAGCTGTACAGGACGCGGCAAGAATCCTTCGACTGGAGAAACTTTTGAAGAGAAAACCAAAAGCACTCTCAGGAGGGGAGCGTCAGCGGGTGGCAATGGGGCGAGCGATCGTCCGAAAGCCAAAAGTGTTTCTAATGGACGAACCCCTGTCCAATCTGGACTCGCAGCTTCGTGTTCAAATGCGCACGGAGATCGCGAGACTGTACGATACGCTGGGCGCGACCATTATCTATGTAACTCACGACCAAACGGAAGCCATGACGATGGGAACGAGGATTGTTGTGCTGAAAGACGGGATCGTCCAGCAGATCGATACGCCGCATCAATTATACAATCATCCGAAGAATATGTTTGTTGCCGGATTCATCGGTTCACCGAAGATGAACTTTTTCGAAGGGATACTGCGGGAAGAAGGAGGACGGCTATACTTTTCGACTTCCCGGTGTGAGTGGGAACTGCCTGCGCCAAAATATAAAGCGGCCGGGGACCACTTCGGTAAACCGGTAATTGCAGGGATTCGGCCTGAACATGTGCATGTGAGTTCGGATCGGGCAGATTTTTTCGCGCAGGTGACGGTAAAGGAACCGCTGGGTGCGGAAACTTTCCTGTATCTGGATGATGAGGATTTACAATGGATCGTGCGTACCGCACCGAGTATATCTGCCGAGGTGCACCAAAAAATAGGTTTACGATTTGATGTGGAAAAGATCCATCTTTTTGATGCAGTGACGGAATCTTCCCTATCACAACACCAGTAAGTGAAACTCCGCTTCGCGAGTATCCCCCGGAGCGGATTTTATTGTTGAGGACTCCAACTGTGGTAGACGTGTCTAATAAGTGTGCCAAAAAACTCCCGTATGATGCATCCGATTTCGCTATCACTTGGGCTCCGGATCATCCGTAAACCCTCTTCTTCGAAGTCTACGACCGAGTTTGACCAGATCTACCAAAGAAATATGTACTCCTTTCAAGACGTAAACTTGTATATCATCGCGTGTCGAGAGCGTTGAAGCAAAAGTTACACCAGGAAAGATAAGAGACTTGTGGAAGAAAGGATGCAGGTTTACACTGCTTGTAAGCACATCCTTTACACTATTCAGGAGGGCACGATGAAAGAGCAGAAGACAAATGCCATGCGGATTTTGGAACAAAAAGGCGTTGCGTTCACCCCGCACCACTACGAGAGCGGTCCTTCGCATGTGAGCGGAGAAGAGGTTGCGAAAAGCTTAGGATTGCCTCCTGAGCAAGTCTTTAAGACGCTTTTGACGAGGGGAGTTTCCGGGTACTATGTGTTTATCATCCCGAGCGATGCCGAACTCCATCTAAAGAAGGCGGCAGCCGTTTGCGGAGAAAAAAAGATCGAGATGCTTCCTGTAAAGGAGCTTTTCGATCTTACGGGTTATGTACGAGGCGGTTGTTCGCCGATCGGGATGAAAAAGGCGTT
>CAZFWK010000087.1:0-6384 GCA_964522555.1 uncultured Peptoniphilaceae bacterium
AGCTTTGTGTGCGAAAGGCTCGGCTCAAACGCCATGCTCTTGATCAAGGGCGGATTTTCCATCGGCACGCCTTCTTCATTTCGCCCTAAGACGGAAGCTAGATCAAAGCGAAATCCGTCGACGCGATACTCGGTCGTCCAGTATCGCAAGCTCTTGAGGATCATATTTTGTACGACGGGGTGGTTTGCATTCATCGTATTGCCGCAGCCGCTGAAGTTGTAGTAGTGGCCGTCGGGGGTGAGCATATAATAGATCTGATTGTCGAAGCCCTTAAAGGAGAACACCGGCCCCAGTTCGTTTCCCTCCGCCGTGTGATTAAACACTACGTCCAGGATGATCTCCATATCGTTTTGGTGGAGCACGCGGATCAGCTCTTTTAATTCGGTCCCTTCCCGATTATGCTCCAGTTTCGAGGTGTAGGCGGTGTTGTTTGCAAAAAAGCTGACCGGGTTGTAGCCCCAATAATCGACGAGCATCTTTCCGTCATATTCTCTGGCTTCGAGCATTTCGTCGAACTCAAAGATGGGCAGCAATTCGATTGCGTTGATGCCGAGTTTCTTTAAATACGGGATCTTTTCGATGAGGCCGGCGTACGTTCCGGGATGCGCAACGCCCGAGGATTCGTGCATGGTGAACCCACGCACATGGGCTTCGTAGATGATCAGGTCGTTCATCGGGATATCGGGCGATTTGTCGGCGCCCCAGTCGAATTGGCTGGATACGACCCGCGAGTGATACCCGCCGCCGTTATTTACCTTGATTCCCCACTGACTTTGTCCGACGACCGCTTTCGAGTACGGGTCCAAAAGCCGCTTGTTTCCGTCAAAGATCAGCCCTTTGGCCGGGTCATACGGCCCTTCTACGCGATAGGTATATTCGAATTCTTCGATATTCAAGCCGAAGACGATCATCGAATACACATCGCCGATATGATAACTTTCGGGAAACGGCAGCTCCACAGTGGGCTCCGCCTCCCCTCTTTCGTAGAGTTGCAAATAAACGGCCGTTCCCTTATGGGAATGGACGGTAAAGCTGACGCCTCCGGGTAAGACGATCGCGCCATAATCGGAGAACAGACCCGGACGCACGGAGAAGCCGTTGATCACGTCGATCGGTTTCATATTGTCCGTCGGCACATAGCCTGCCGAGGTTTCGTCGATACTTTGAAAGAACGAATTGATCATAAAAACTCCTATCTGTGGATTAGCCATTCGTAAAGCCGATTCGTGCGAATCTCGATCGCCCTTTTCGGACACAGCTCATGGCAGCAGAAGCAACGAATGCACGCCTTATAATCGAAAGTCGGATACGGGGAGAGTTCGATACACTTTGCCGGACAGTGCTTTTTACAAATTCCGCATTGTACACACAAGTTTTGGATTACGGCCGGTTTCGGCGTTAGTCGGTTCCGAAGCGGGATTTCTAAAAAGGAAGGGAGTATGCCACCCGTGACGACGAGGCTGCTCGAGTCGGGTAGCCGGTATGGCTCGATCCGAAAGCTTTCGGGTGGATCTCCCGTAAACCGGAGGTCTTCGAAAGAGGCACCCGGAAGCCCTCGATTCTTTGCCGCCTCGATCGTAGGAAGTACGTGTCGGTCCAACCCCGTCAGGCGGACTGCAGCGGTGTCTGCCGCGAAGACCGAGTCCGATACGATCAAAACACCCGGGTGTGTGACCTCGCCTGCGGATGGCCCGTTGCCGTCCATGCCCGTAATGCCGTCGATGATCGAGAGGGTCGGGCTTACAAAATCCGCGATGTCCACCAGCTGCTCCGCGAAGTGCTCGACATCGCGGATCCGGAAGTGATAGTCGATCTTCGAAAGCCCCGGAACGACCCCAAATAAATTCTTGACCGCAGCCGTCACCATCATCATGCCATGGGTTTTGAGCTTTGGGATATTGACGACCAAATCGGCGTCGAGCACGGCTTGGATCACTTCGATTTGCTTGAGCCGAACCCCTTTGGGATTGTCTACAAGGCTCTTTTCGGTGTCGTAATTTAGGAGAAAGCCGGTGCGGTTCGCCGCAGCTTCCATTCCGCACGCGCGGTATACCGATCGCAGATACGGTTCCGTATACGGGCCGCCCGGACTCTCTGCGAGCAGGACCGTGGCTCCCCGCTCCATGAGTACGGCTGCGGTTGCCGCCACGACTTCCGGATGCGTCGTTACCGCATCATCCGGGGAGTTTGCCTTTAATAGATTGGGCTTGATCACGACTCGTTTTCCCGTGAGATCCGCGTATTCCGGCCGGTTTTCCCACACTGCATTGATGGCTTTACGAATCGCAACGAAGACCGCCTCCGGTTCATAGGAGGCCACGGCTCTAAGATCCACCGTGGGCGTCAAAATGCCACCACCTGCCCATCGCAGCGCTTTTCGGTCGCGCCGATCAGGCCCTCTTCGCCCCGCAGGATCATCTGCCCTCTTCCGAAACTCCCGACATCATCCGAGTACGAGATCTCGTGCCCCGCGCTTTTCAGGCTTTCAAACAATGCTCTCGGAAAATCCGCTTCTACGAGGACTTTCTTTCCGCCGACCCATTGGAACCGCGGTTTGTCGAGCGCTTCTTGCGGATTTCGTCCGTCACGCAAGAGGGAGACGAGCACCTGTACATGCGCTTGCGGTTGCATAAACGCACCCATGATCCCGAACGGGCCTAGGGGTTTGTCGCCATTCATCAAGAAGCCCGGGATGATCGTGTGGTAGGGGCGTTTCCCGGGTCCGATGCAGTTGGGGTGCCCCTCCTTCAACGAGAAGTTGCAGCCCCGATTGTGCAAGGCGATTCCCGTTCCCGGCACCACCAGCCCCGAGCCGAAGCCCGTATAATTGCTTTGGATATAAGACACCATATTGCCGGCGGCATCCGCGGTGCATAAATAAACCGTCCCACCGAGGATGGGGTCGCCCGGCTCAGAGCATCCCGCGGTCTGTCGGATCTCTTCGGCGCGGCGCTTCGCGTATGCAGGCGAAAGGAGATCCTTTGCGGTATACGGCATATCCGAAGGCTCCGTCACATAGCGCATTGCGTCCGCAAAGCTCAGCTTGAGCGCCTCGATCTGATTGTGGACATCCGTGAAGGAATCCGGCTCCACCTCTCCCATTTCCTTGATGAGATTGAGCGCCATCAGCGCCACGATCCCGTGTCCGTTCGGGGGGATTTCCAGCACGCGCACCCCCTCGTATTCCACTTCGATCGGGTCGACCCACTCGGGTCGAAAGGCCGCGAGATCATCTGCGCGAAGGTACCCGCCAAAGCTTTCCACATAATCGGAGATTTTTTGGGCGAGTATCCCTTTGTAAAAGTCTTCCGCGTTCGTTTTGGCAATCGTTTCGAGCGTCTTCGCATGATCGGGCATCATAAAAACTTCTCCGGCTTCCGGTGCCTTTCCGTCTTTTGTAAAGGTCAAAAACCAGGAGTCGAATATTTCGTCATTCCGATTTTCATAAGCCTTTTGCGCGGCTTTCCAGTGCTCGCTTACCGTCACCGCGACCGGCGCTCCCTTTTTCGCGTATTCGATCGCGGGGGCGAGTACTTCCTCGAGAGACAAATTCCCGTGCTTCGTCACCATTTCGGCCCACGCAAAAGGCGCGCCCGGTACATTGACGGGGATCGGGCCGTATCTCGGCATTTCTTCGTATCCTCTTTCTCGTAAGATTTGCGCGTCGATCCGAGAAGGAGACGGCCCCGAGCTGTTGAGCCCGTGGACTTTTCCGTCCTTCCAAAAGATCGAGAAGGCATCTCCTCCGATTCCGTTGGAGGTCGGTTCAAGCACCGTCAGCGCGGCGGCCGTGGCGATTGCCGCGTCGATCGCATTGCCCCCCTGCAGGAGGATGCGAAGCCCCGCTTGCGCCGCGAGCGGGTGGCTCGTCGCCACCATTCCGCCATTTCCGTAGACGAGCTGTCGTCTCGATGGATATTCGTATCGATGCGGGTTAAATCGATTCATTCGGATTCCCCTTTACTGATCATATTTGGTTGATTCGATGGTATTTCCAGCACACTCACTATGACTATCTAATACCCGAAACACTTCCTCTTTATGGCGTTCTCTTTAAATTAAGCGATTCACAAAGTGATTTTCTTTGAAATCATTCAAACTGAAAATTAAGTTATTTTTCGAGACGGAGTGAAGGAGAGACCGGTGTACCCCTTGAGGCCATATCTTGGCCGCAATCGCTTCTTAACCAAGCGTAAGAGCATTCGCTTGGAGAAGCTTTGCATGAGTCTTGCATTGCATTTTGAAAAGCATCAAAATGCGCAAGGCTTGCAAGCGGTCCGTGAGCGTGCCGAAAGGGGTATACCGGGCTCGACTGAACGGACATCGTCATCACACCGAGTGATTTTCTTTGAAATCATTCATTTTTCTAACAAATTATGTTATTCTAGTACCTATAGAAAGAGATGCAATCATACTGAGGAGGTGTATCATGAATTTCGTTTATTTATCCCCCGAATTTCCGATCACGAGCATGGAGTTCTGCAAGCAACTTCATTACAAAGGCGTGACCGTTTTGGGTATCGGAGAGTCCGCTTACGATTTATTACATCCGGATTTGAAGAACGCGCTTACCGAATACTATCGCGTCGACTCCCTCGAAGACTACGACCAAGTCCTTCGTGCGGTCGCTTTTTTGACATTCCGATACGGAAAGATCGACTGGTTGGAGTCGAATAACGAGTACTGGCTGGAATTGGACGCACAATTGCGAACGGATTTCAATATTACGACGGGCTTTCATATCGATGATATGGAAAATGTAAAGCGCAAGTCCAAGATGAAGGAAATTTACCGAAAAGCGGGCATCCCGGTCGCGCGCGGCGAACTCGTCACGACATTGGAAGCAGCCATCGAATTTGCAGGTGAGGTAGGCTACCCGATCATCACGAAACCGGATATCGGCGTCGGCGCATCGCTCACTTACAAATTCCACAACGAAGACGAGCTTCGCGCATTCTTCAGCGACCTCCCTCCCGTTCAGCTGCTTATGGAAGAATTCGTTCCGGGCGTCGTCATCACGTACGACGGCATCATCGACGACAACGGCGACCCGCTCTTTGAAGCTTCGCTCGAATGCCCCGTTTCCATCATGGACATGGTGAATCTGGGAATCGAGACGATGTTTTATTCCACGAAAGAGCCGATCGAAGAGCTGCTCCCCTACGGCCGAAAGCTCATGAAAGCCTTCGGAATTCGCAATCGCTTTGTGCACTGCGAGTTCTTCCGCCTCTACGAAGACAAAGAGGGTTTGGGTAAAGCGGGTGACATTTTAGGGCTTGAGGTCAATATGAGACCCTCCGGCGGCTTTGCTCCTCATATGTACAATATCTCCAATAATACCGACGTATTTAAGCTTTGGGCCGACATGATCGTACAAGATCCCATGCAGTTCGATACGACCCACGAAAAATACTTCTGCCTGTTTATCGGGCGCAGGGAGACAATCCCCTACAAAAATACCGAAGACGAAATCTATGCGAAGTACGGAGACAAAATATACACGAAGATCCGACCTTCCGAAGCCGAGAGCACGGTCATGAGCGACACGGTCTACATTTACAAGACCCCCTCGCTCGAAGATCTGGAAGACTTTGCCTATTTCGTTACGGAACACGCCTAAGGAGGGTTTATGCGAGTTTCATACCACAGAGAATACAGCCACCATATCGGGCGCGATATGGAATTTGAAGTCTACGGTGAATCCGGCACGCCCCTGTTGATCTTCCCGACACAAAGCGGCCGCTTCTTCGACTATAAAAACAACGGCATGATCGAAACGCTGCGCCCCTTTATCGAAAGCGGTCGCGTACGCGTCTTCTGCGTCGACGGAATCGACCAAGAAGGCGTCGACTTAGCCAAGATCGATCAGGGACACGGCGCGTACCGCATGGAATGCTACTACCGCTATATTACGGAAGAATTCGTTCCCCGCATTAAGGAATACACCCAATCGGACGAAGGCCCGATCACGCACGGCTGCAGCATGGGCGCAACTCACGCGGCCAATATGTATTTAAGACGCCCCGACCTGTTCCAAGGCGTCCTCGCGATCAGCGGCATTTACGACCTGCGCTATTTCTTCGGCGACATCGACAATGCGCACGTCTATGCGAATTCGCCCGTCCAATACCTTGCGGACATCCCCTGGGATCACCCCTGGCTTGACTACTACCGAGGCGGCAAGATCGTCTTTGTGATCGGGCAAGGCGCGTGGGAAGACGACCTGCTCCCGAGCAACTATCATCTCAAGTCGCTCTTCGCACAAAAGGACGTCCCCGTCTGGTTCGACATCTGGGGGCACGACGTAAACCACGACTGGCCCTGGTGGCACAAAATGGTGGAAACCTATCTCGGCCGGTCCGCCTTCACCATGCCGGCCCTGGA
>CAZFWK010000087.1:6394-7305 GCA_964522555.1 uncultured Peptoniphilaceae bacterium
ACTTCTTGAATTTTATGGTGTAAAAGCCTAATCACACTGATCAAAAAAACAGAAAAGCCTGTTAACGCTGAAAAGCTGCGTTTTACAGGCTTTTTTATATACAACAATCGTCCTCTTAAACAATCATATAAGTAATATAGATCCATATTGGTAATGCGATTAGAAAAAATAAAGGAACAAAAATTAATTGAACAAACAGTTTGTTTCGTATTTTCTCATCTTGTACAAAAGACAAGAACATAGCTCCTCCTGTCGAAAAAGGCGACATCGTGGTAGTTGATACCCCTATGCTAACGGCTGCATAAAGCAAGGCTGGTCCGAGCCCAGTCTGCAATGATAGTTCTGGAACTAGCGGAAACAAAGTAGGAAAGACAACTCCCGGCCCATCCGAAACATAACTCATCGCTCCTCCAATAGCAGCAAGTGTAGAAGCGACAAATTGCTTGGGAAGACTGGAACTGATTGATCTTGCAAGGAGCTCCATTAAACCTATTGCATCTGCTAAACCTACGAACATACCTACCCCAGATATAAGGATCATTGTTTTCCAAGGAATCCAATTGAAAACATCCCGCTCATTTCCTAAGCCGAACAGGAAGCAAATTAGCGATGCAAGAACCGCAAAGAATGTAAAATTGAATTTTGATTTGGCGAATAAAAGTATGTGATTACCAGGCAATATCAGCAATAAAATTGAAGGCATTACATAAAGCAAAACCGTACTAGCAACAATTACCAAGGAAAGTTTTTGTTTCATAGTGAAAGGTTCAGGTTGTTGCATACTAATCGGCTTAATGTTATATCCTCTTAATAAGAAATAAAAGAGAACGAACATAATAGTGTGAAAAATGAATCCATAATAAAATATCTCTTGGACTAGCGAACTAGCGGTTTCCGCAAATATTGTATTC
>CAZFWK010000088.1:0-7234 GCA_964522555.1 uncultured Peptoniphilaceae bacterium
CTTGCTGAAGAAGTGATTTTACGGAGGGAGGATGGATGGTAAAGAGAAAGGGATTAGGAAAAGGCCTGGAGGCGTTGTTTTCGGAAGATCGACCGAGCGAGCCGCCTAATGAAGAGAGTGTCAGTTCGCCCGATGCAGGAGTTCATATGATCCGAGTCGATTCGATCACAACGAGAGATGAGCAACCGAGACAATCCTTTAATGAAGAGACCTTAGAGGAGCTTGCCGAGTCGATCAAGCGTCATGGAATACTCCAACCTCTCGTGGCAACGAAAGATGAGGGCGGGTATACGCTGATCGCAGGTGAAAGAAGGCTGCGTGCTGCGATTCAAGCAGGGTTAACTGAAGTACCGGTGTCGATTCTCAAAGCGACTCCACAAGATATCGCTGAGATCTCCCTTGTGGAAAATATCCAACGCGAAGATTTGGGGCCGGTGGAGGAGGCAAATGCATACGAAGAGCTGATGGCGACTTTCGGCTACACGCAACAAGAGCTGGCGGATCGAGTCGGGAAGAGCCGTTCTTATGTGGCGAACGCGGTACGGCTGCTAAAACTCGACGACATCTCTTTGCATCACCTGAGAAACGGGGACATCACCTCCGGACAGGCGAGAGCTCTTCTCTCGGTGCAGCGGATGGCGGATCGGCGAAAAATGCTTGACAAACTATTGTCGAGAAAAGCGAGCATACGAACGGTCGAGCGAACGGCCAGGAGACAAAAGCAGAAGGATATTTACGAAGAAGACGCAGAGAATGCGCTAATGGAGCGGCTCGGCACGAAAGTACAAATCATTCCGCGCAAAAAAGGCGGAAAAATTGAAGTGGAATACTATAACGCAGAGGACTTGGAGCGCATCATCGAGCTTCTGTCCGACCAAGAGGAGGAATAATAATGTTAATGATCAATCAAACCCTAGTCGAGTACTTAGAAAATGCGAAGACGCCGGATCCGAATCCGGGTGGCGGTTCGGTAGCTGCTTATGTAGGTGCATTGGGCGCGGCACTGAATATTATGGTTGCGAATCTGTCCTATGGCAAGAAGGACTATGAGGCGCTTCCTGAAGAAACCAAAAACGAGATTACGGCGGGCGTCGAAAAGCTCAATGCGATCATCGAGAGGCTGAAGCCTTTAGTCGACGAGGACAGCAAATCGTTCGACTCGGTTCTGGATGCTTTTAAACTTCCGAAAGAGACCGACGAAGAAAAGAAGATTCGCTCCGCGAAGATTCAGGAAGGGTATATCCACGCATTGACGGTTCCCCTAGAGACCGCAAAGGTTTGCATCGAGGCGATGGAACTCTTGGATATTTTCGCTAAAAACGGCGGAATGCACGCGATCACGGATGTAGGCTGCGGGGTTCTGATGCTCGCTACCGGTGCGGAAGGCGCGTTATTTAATGTACTGATAAATCTAAAGAGCATTAAGGATGAAAGCATGCGTGCCGGTTATAAAAAGGAAGCGGAAGAAATCCGCGCGTACGCCAGAAAAATGCGCGACGGCTATCTCGACACGGTGTATACGCGTTTAGATAACGAATAGAATTTGAAGAGAAACTCCCACGGCCTGAACCGTTTCAGGCCGTGGGTTTTTTTGTGTTATTCTGAGAAAGGGCTCCCTTTTTCGGCTTCGGCATTGGTGAGGATGCAGTTTAATAAACTGCGAAAATTAGCCATTCTCTCCTTTTAATGTCGAGTGGAATCATCCAAATCCCGCGTATATTTGCTTGATTTCGGAAGGAAGACAAATTTACAAGCCTCAAAGTGTTGTAGTGTGATTACAATTTAGGATCCCGAAATTTAGAGATTTAGCGCCTCAAAACCGATCCAAATCATCTGATGAATAAATAGAATTTCACACAAATTTAAGTTTACATAAAGATTCAAATAATAGACCATTTTACTATTGTATTATTGACTGATTTAATGTATTATAGTAATAACAGAAAACTTTGCCCGTTGGTTAGGGGGGATATGCGTGGACACAATCCGTTACTTTTCGAAACGGTTACGATCCAAACTCGATGAAATGTCGCGATATCCGGTCACAGTGATGGAAGCTCCGGCGGGGTATGGGAAGACAACCGCGATTAGGAAAGCACTAGACGATCTCAAACACACAAATGTATATTATTACACGGCGATCAAAGAAGACAGTATCAGCGCTTACCGTAGGCTCTGTATGGCGATTACTTTTGTCGATCCCGAGTCCGGCGAAAAGATGTTGGAAGAGGGGTATCCGAACCAAACGAATATCGAGCGGATTGTAAAGTTGATCCGCGATCTGAAGGTAGACGAAGAAACATGGATGGTCTTGGATAATTTACACTACCTACAGGGCGATCTGGATACGCGTATCATTCAAGCTTTTGCCGAACATCGCTTTCCTTCGCTCCATATGGTTTTAGTTACGCAGTATTTGAGCGGATTACGCTATTTGTTCTATGAAAACCCGCACATTCATCTGATTCGAGTCCATGACCTGGCACTAGACACAGAAGATATAAACGATTTCTACCATTCGAACGGAGTTGTACTATCGGATGAAGAGTCGAGGACAATTTATGAAAAAACCGAAGGGTGGACCGTAGCGGTCGCACTCCTTTTGCAATGTGCATTAGAGATGGGCACGCTCGAAACGAATACGGATATCAGCACTTTGTTGTACACGCTATATTGGGTGAAGCTAAACGACGAAGAAAGAGATCTCTTGATGCCGCTCGCACTGTTCGATAGCGTGACTGCTACCGAGCTGGACAGGCTATGGGGCACGGAGGCCCTAGAGAAGTTTCAAAAATTGATTTTCGTACGCCGTTTATCGATTATGACGGGATGTACAATCGGTATTTCATCCACAATATTCTTTCGACTTTTTTATTGAAAATTCTCGATACGGAATGCGAGCACAAGAGAAAAGAAGTGTATACCCGTGCAGGGGATCTGTATCTCTCGATGCAGAGACAAAATGATGCGATCCGTTTGTTCTATCAAATCGAAGATTATGAAAGGATCTTGCAGTCGGACCTGCTTCATTTGGAGTTTTCATTTTTTGACGGGAAGCCGTTCTACGAAATTGCGGAAGTCATTTTGTTACAGTGTGAGCCGGAAATCAAAGAAAAGTACCCGCTTTCGCTCCTGCGACTGGCGTACTACTCGTTTAACTCGCACAGAAGAGATCTGTTCAACCGCGCGATGCAAGATGCCAAGAAGACGATTCGGAAATCGGATGACGAGCACAATCGAGGCGAATGGCATTTGATGGCCGCGCTCTACCATTTTCCGGATCTTGCGAAGATGGAGAGCGAATACGAAAAGGCATCGAATCTTTTAAAAGGGCGGTCGACGGTGCTGAGGAAAGAACTCCCCTATCTATACGGTTGCCCTTCCATGTGGTTTTTATTCTACGATAAACCGGGAAAAGGCGACGAGATCGGGGAACGGCTGTCCAATATGATTCTTTTGTACAATGAACTGACAGACGGTCACGGTGCGGGCAGCGACACTTTATACAAAGGAGAGGTCGCGTATATGCGATTGCGCTTTTCCGAAGCGCGCGTATACGCTTTCGAAACCCTGTATTTGGCCGAGCAATACCAAAATGTGACGATCGCGTTCGGTGCAGCGATCCTCTTGGGGAGGATCGCACTCGCATCAGGCGACAAGGTCGGACTGGACGAGGCGGTCAACTATATCGAGACAAAAGCGTCCACATTTCCGTTTATGATGGGGTCTTTGACGAACTATTCGCTTTTGCAAATCGCTCGATTTTTGCTGCAAGCGGTTACGGGAGTCAAAGAGCGCAATGCGGAGTGGGTCCGGTACGGAACCACCCACCATCTGCAGACCGCCTTTACCTCTTGGATCCTGGCATATGAAAAGACGCTACACTTTATCCAATCCAAAGATTATGAGCAGGCGATCGGACTCTTGCGTTCACTGGAACATCAACCGGGTCTCTTGTACAATACGGTTACAAGGCACTATCTGAATATCGGATTGGCTTTGTCTTATGCGAATTTAGAGATGCGGGAACCGGCGATCGAAGCGATTAAAAAGATCATCGCGGTAGCCGAACCGGACGGGTTGTACACGTCGATGCTCCGGTATCGAGAACAACTCGAACCCTATTTGACCGACCCCGAGATCATGCGAAACCATAAACGCTTTGTACAAAATGTGCTTAAGAGCACCCGAGAGACTGAATCGGAGGAGGAGCATCCGCCGACGCCTGTCCATACGGAAATGCTGCAGGGCGCCTTGACCGAAAGAGAAGTGGAGGTCGCGTATCTTGTAGCGGAAGGGCTTCGAAACAAAGAAATTGCGGAGAGACTGTTTATTTCGGAGTCGACCGTCAAAAATCATTTGCGTTCGGTTTACACGAAGCTCGATATCGACAGAAGGAGTCAACTTGCGGACCTACTTCGCTAAAATAGTACCTTTATAGGCCCAAATTAGTACTTTTGGTCTATTCTATTCGACTCATCACCACCCTACACTATAAGTGAGGGTGGTTTTGTTTTACCCGGAGGAAATAGAAACCGAATAAAGCAAAAAGCACCGGGAGGTGAGGACATGAGCTACGGGTTAGCAGAAAAAGTATATAACAGCACACCGGTTCCGTTTAAGAGCCTGCTTCTCTCTCTTGGTGGGATGAGAAACAATCATTTGCGATACGGTAGTTACTATGCCGATCATTACAAAACTCTGATGCAAAATCTCACAAAATCGGAAGAAGAGCTAAAAGCGATTCAAAGAGAAATGCTTGGGAAATTGCTTACCGAGGTGTATCAGTACAGCCCGTTTTACACCGTAAGAATCGACCAAGCCGGCGGGCTCCAAAGGCTGCTACGCATCAAGGACACAAATGTCTTACTACAAGAGTTGCCATTATTGGACCGCGCCACCTTGCGGGACAATCTCAATACGATCGTAAACCGGAATCCGGCGAGAAAAACCTGTTGCACGACATGCACCAGTGGAACCACCGGAGGAGTTCCGATGAAAGTGGAGGTCGATGAGGAGTCCTTGCAAATCACCTACGCACAGTGGGAGCGGTACTATCGGTGGATGGGATTGCCCGAGAAGTTTCGCTCGGTGCGATTATCCGGGCGCCAAATCATCGGGTTTTCGCAGCGCAAGCCGCCGTATTGGGTGCTCAATCGCGCATCGAATCAGCTGTTTATGTCGGTGTACCACATTCACCCCGATAATATTTTGGACTATGTAAACGAACTCAACCGTTTTAAGCCGGACCTGATCGACGGGTATCCGTCCGTCATCTATACGATGGCGAAGATCATAAACGAAAACAATCTTCCTCTCAAAGTCAGACCGAAGGCGATCTCCACCACAGCGGAGACCTTGCACGACTTTCAAAGAGAAGAGATCGAAAAAGCCTTTCAGTGCAAAGTGTTCAACCAATACGCGACCTCGGAAGGAGCTCCTTGGATTGTGGAGTGCACGAAGGGCAATTATCACCTTTGGACGGACACCGGCGTATTTGAATTTATCAATGAAAGACCGATCGATGCCTTTACAAAGGAAGCCGAGCTTGTCGTTACAAGTTTCAGGGCGCTTAAAACCCCGCTGATTCGATACCGCATTGGCGACACCGTCCGCATCTCTACGAAAGAAAGACCTTGCGAATGCGACAGCCATTATCCGATGATCGACGAGATGCTCGGAAGAGACTCCGACATGCTTTACACGGTGGAAAAAGGATATATTACAGCGCCCGGAGCCGCGTATTACGGACTCCAGGGGATCTTTCGCTCCAAGATCATTCAAACCTCGATTGATCGCGTCGAGATGCTGATCGTACCGACCAAAGATTATAACGAAGAGATCGAACAGAGGATACAGAGGAATTTGCGTGAGGTCATCGGAGAGGTCAATGTTTCGATCAAACTGGTCGATGACATTCCGCTCAATAAAAACGGAAAATTTAAAGCGATCGAAAATCAAATGTCGATCGAAGACCGATATATCATGAACCGCTAAGAGAGTGAGGAAAGAAAATGGGATATGATCAAGTACAATTTCCAAAGGATTCGACGTTTTTAGTTACCGGCGGCGCGGGATTTATCGGATCGAACCTTGTGGAGACGCTATTGCACCTGGGCTATCAAGTGCGCGTTTTAGACAATTTATCAACCGGACACTATTCGAATCTCTTGCCTTTTTTACAAAATGATCGCTTTGAGTTTCTGCAAGGGGATATCAGAGATTTGGAAACTTGCATGAAAGCTGCCGATTCAGTCCATTATGTGCTGCACCAAGCCGCATGGGGAAGTGTGCCGAGAAGTATTGCGATGCCGCTATTATATGAGGAAATCAACATCAGAGGGACGATGAATATGCTCGAAGCAGCGAGCAAAAACCATGCGAAGAAGTTTGTATATGCATCTAGTTCATCGGTATACGGAGATTCCACGGCACCGGTTAAGAAGGAAGGGTACGAGGGCAACTGCCTCTCGCCTTACGCTGTCACCAAGAAAACCGACGAATATTTCGCCAATCTATACTCGAATCTG
Source organism: uncultured Peptoniphilaceae bacterium (assembly GCA_964522555.1). Lineage (GTDB taxonomy): Bacteria > Bacillota > Clostridia > Tissierellales > Peptoniphilaceae > JAAYQA01. The sequence goes on from CAZFWK010000088.1 coordinate 6,531, forward strand.
TTCGATTTGGACACCTGCGGCCTTCGCTATTTTAATGTATTTGGCAGAAGGCAGGACCCGGATGGCGCGTATGCGGCGGTGATCCCCAAATTTATTACGCATTTGTTAAACGACGAGCGGCCTACGATCAATGGAGACGGGAAGCAAAGTCGCGACTTTACGTATATCGAAAATGTGATCGAGGCGAATTTAAAAGCGGCAGCTTCCGATTCAAAGACGGCTGGACAGGCTTTCAATGTGGCCTACGGCGAACGAACGGTTTTGATCGATGTATACGATACGATCGCGCAAGCGCTTGGGAAAAACATTCAACCGAATTTTGCCCCACCTAGAGCGGGAGACATCAAGCACAGTCTGGCGGATATTTCGAAAGCCAAGAGCATGCTTGGATATGATCCGAGTTGGAGCTTTAGCCGCGGGATATTGGCTTCGATCCACTGGTATGGGGAACGCATTCAGAAAAATTTTATATTGCAAGGTTTAAAACACTTCGATCCACTGGTATGGGGAACGCATGGTAGCACCAAACAAGCACGAAAAGGCGCCTGAAACAATAGTGAAAGTACCAATTGCAAACATTTGTTGAGCCAAACTGCTGTGCAGATACGACAAGAGAATCTCACTATTATTCTTTCCAAAAATAGTGGGGTTTTCTTGCATTTCAGGAAAAGAAAATGTAATCTAGAAGCAGTACGTGGAATGAA
>CAZFWK010000089.1:0-7229 GCA_964522555.1 uncultured Peptoniphilaceae bacterium
AGCCAACCCTTCAACCGGCAGTGCGATCACTTCTCTTTGCATTTGTTGTGATAAGTCGCCTAAGCGAATATCATCCAGGAAGACATCGCTTTGTGAACGCAGCATGCTTTCCGGTATCCATATCGTATTGTAATCCTCAGGGTTTGTGAATTGCGTGAGTATATCCGACCCCGTAATCAAGCCGGAGACGGTTACGGCGCCACCAAAGAATTCGTTCGTAATTTCGACTACATCCACTTCGACATGCGGCGCTTTCTTTGTGATTTCGCGGACCAATTTCTTCAAATACGGCGCCGCCAGTACGCCTGTCGCAATCGCAAATTTGCCTCTCGCTTTCGACAGCTCCCTCTCTTGTAGCGCTTCCGCTGTTTCCGCAATCAGATTCGACAATAAGCCTACCCCGTTCTCCAATTGGGGATAGCCCTCGTACTCCGAGTCCAGCGGCAGCGGCGTATTGCTAAGCGCGTAAAACTCATCCGACAAGAAGACAAATCGCGTGTCGAGTCGTTGTAAAAGGTCTTGTTGAATTTCGTGCACCTGTAGGATCGCATCCTTCGCGCTGCTCGGATTAAACGGCGTGACTTCATCAAGCCCTTCTCGAAACCGCGTGATCCCGACCGGAACGATCGCCACGCTCTCCAACACGGGGTAGAATCGGGTTAAGTCTTCCACCGTTTTCGCAAGAGCTTGCCCGTCATTGATTCCGGGCACCAGAACGATTTGCGCATGCATCGTAAGGCCTGCGTCATACAGCTTTTGCATTTGCTGCATGATGAGCCCGGCTCGCGGGTTTTTCAGCATCTTTACGCGTAGATCGGGGTCCGTGGTGTGAACGGAAATCTTGATCGGAGTGAGCCGGAACGCGATGATCCGGTCGATTTCTTCATCTGATAAGTTCGTCATGGTGACGAAATTCCCCTGCAGAAAAGACAATCTCGAATCGTCGTCTTTGAAATACAGCGTCTCCCTCATTCCTTTCGGTAGTTGATCGATAAAACAGAAGATACACTTATTGCGGCAGGATTTTGCGTCTTCGATCAGTGGGTTCGAAAAGGTAAGTCCGATGTCTTCATCGAAATCCTTCTCGATCTCATAAATCGTAATCTCTCCGCTCCGGTCTTGCACTTCCAACACCACAAACTCATCAGAGAGCAAAAATTTATAGTCGATAATATCATGTACAGGCGTTTCGTTGATCGAAAGCAGAATATCGCCTTCGGAGAGTTCCAGCTCTTCTGCGATACTGTTCGGTAACACACCTGTGATTCGATTGGGGATAAACTCCATTTTCACACTCCGTTCATTCGTGCTACTTTAAAACTTGTATATCACTTCATTTTACCCTTCCTGCCATGGCTTGTCCACTTTCCGGATCGCACCGTCCTTGCCTTTCTTGCAAAACAAAAAGGTGAGAGACTTTCCCTCACCCTTGTTTTGAATCGGCTTGTGTAATTATTTTTTTTCGTACATCGGGAATTTGTCGACGAGAATTTTGACTTTCTTTAAAATGTCTTCGACCGGAACTTGCTTTTTGAGCGCGTCTACGATCATTTGGCCGACTTCTTCCATTTCTGCTTCTTTCATCCCGCGCGAAGTAAGCGCTGCGGTACCCATGCGTACGCCGGAGGTAACAAACGGGCTCTTCGTTTCTTTCGGAATTGTGTTTTTATTGGTGGTGATATTCACTTCCGAAAGGAGTGCTTCCGCTTCTTTACCGGTCAGGTCGAGAGTGGTTACGTCTAACAGCAGCAAGTGGTTGTCCGTACCGCCCGAAACAAGTCTGATTCCGCCTTCTTGCAGTTTTGCAGCAAGCGCTTTTGCGTTCTTCTTAACTTGGATGATATAGTCTTTAAAGCTCGGCTCGAGCGCTTCTTTGAAGCAAACTGCCTTTGCCGCGATTACGTGCATCAACGGTCCGCCTTGCGAGCCCGGGAATACCGCTTTGTCGATGATCTTTGCATGCTCTTCTTTGCAGAGGATTGCGCCGCCGCGTGGTCCGCGAAGAGTTTTATGGGTTGTCGTGGTGCAGAAATCCGCATAGGGAATCGGATCCGGGTGCTCGCCTACAGCGATCAAGCCTGCAACGTGCGCCATATCTACCAGTAAATACGCTCCTACTTCGTCAGCGATCTCACGGAATTTTGCGAAGTCGATTTCTCTCGGATACGCACTTGCGCCCGCGATAATCATCTTCGGCTTATGCTCGAGTGCTTTCGCACGAACATCATCATAGTCGAGAAGTTCATTCTCATCTACGCCGTAAGCCACAAAGTTGAAGTAGATACCGGAAATGTTTACAGGAGATCCATGTGTTAAGTGACCGCCTTCGGTCAGGTTCATACCGAGTACTGTATCACCGGGTTTTAGCGTCGCGAGATAAACTGCGATATTCGCATTCGAACCGGAGTGCGGTTGTACGTTTACATGCTCTGCGCCGAAAAGCTCTTTCATACGATCGCGTGCGAGGTTCTCAACTACGTCGACATACTCGCAACCACCGTAGTAGCGCTTTCCTGGATACCCTTCCGCGTACTTATTCGTAAAGGCCGATCCCATTGCATCGAAAACAGCTTCCGATACAAAGTTTTCCGAAGCGATCAACTCGAGGTGATCATGTTGTCTCTGTGTCTCAAGTTCTAATTGCTCCATTATTTCCGGGTCCGCGACTTTTAAAGCTGCTAAATCCATATTTCCCTCCTTGAAAGTTATAAAATCTTGGTGATTTCCAACTGTGTGGAATTCGTGCTACCATAGCGTCTGTCGATCACTCGGAGAATGATAACCGATAAACCGAAGAAGACTGCCCCTAAAAGAAAGCTGTACAATTCGAACGACTCCACCCGGTCTTGCAACAGTAGTATCCCGAGAATCGTGCCGACCAAAAAGAAGATAAGCGGCACCGCATACAAAAGCAATGTCAATCGAACAACACGCGATGAATTTGCGGAAACCTCCACTCGGTCGCCTATTTTGGCGTGAAGCGGGTTAGGCAGATTGACCACATGCTCTTTGGACTCGCAGCTTGCGCAAGACTTGCAGTTTCCTCCGCAGCCTGCGGCTCTGACGACCATTACCTTTGCCATTCCCTCAGTAGTGTCCACTACCATTCCGGATTTATTCATTTTTACCTCCTTTCATTTCTACTCTACTTCAGCATCACTGCTCAGAAGACTTATACCCAATTCTTGCAATTGTTCTCCTGAAACGGATGTGGGGGCCTGTGTCATTAAACAGGTCGCGGATTGTGTTTTCGGGAACGCGATTACGTCCCGAATATTCTGTGTTTTGGTCAAAAGCATGACCAATCGGTCGAGTCCGAAAGCGAGTCCCCCGTGCGGCGGAGCGCCGTAACGGAACGCTTCTACAAAGAAACCGAATTTATCTTCTACCTCTTCGTCGGTGAGACTTAAGGTTTTAAACACTTCTTTTTGCAAAAGAGCATCGTGGATCCGTACGGAACCTCCACCCGCCTCTTCCCCGTCGATGACGAGATCATAGGCAAGCGCTCTCACTTTTTTTGGGTCCGTAGATAGCAATTCAATATCATCCCAATGCGGATGCGTGAAAGGGTGATGCTTTGCATAATAGCGATCCGTATCCGCGTCGTATTCAAGCAGCGGAAAATCGGTAACCCAAGTGACGGCAGTGCGAGTATCGTCGATCAAACCCAGATCGGCAGCCACCTTAAGGCGCAATTGTCCGAGAGCCGTAAGTGCAGTTTCCTTTTCGTCGCAAATAATCAAGAGAAGATCGCCGTCTTGTGCGTTCGAGTCGGTCGCAATACGCATAGTATCGGTCTCGGAGAGAAATTTCGCGATGGGAGATTGGAGCTCTTCCCCCCACTTCATCCAGATCAATCCTTTTGCCCGATAGGTTTTTGCCAAATCCGTCAGCTTATCTAAGGCTTTTCTCGAATAATGGGCTGCCCCTTGTGGTACCAGCAACCCGCGCACCTCTTCGGCATTTTGAAACACTTGGAATTCCGAATCTCGGACCGATTCCTTCAAGTTGATCAGCGTCATATCGAAACGCAAATCGGGTTTGTCCGATCCGTACAAGTCCATCGCGTCCGCATAGGACATCTTCGGGAAAGGATTCGGTAAGATCTCTCCTTTAATCTCGAGATAGATTCGGCGGATCAGCTCTTCCGTAATCTCCATGACATCTTCTTGATCGACAAAAGACATCTCCAAGTCGATTTGCGTAAATTCCGGTTGTCGATTCGCACGCAGATCCTCGTCACGAAAACATTTCGCGATCTGATAGTATCGGTCCATCCCGGCCACCATTAATAGCTGCTTTAAGAGTTGCGGGGATTGCGGCAATGCGTAAAACGAATGCGGGTTGACGCGACTCGGAACGAGATAATCCCTGGCGCCTTCCGGTGTGGGTTTGGTTAAAATCGGGGTTTCAATCTCGACAAAGTCGTGCTCCGCGAGATAATTTCTCGTGATATTGGAAACTTTTGCCCGAACTTTCAGATTTTCCTGTAGATGGGGCTTCCTAAGATCCAGATAGCGGTACTTAAGCCGAATCGCTTCGCCCGCATCGTCGTCGTCCTTGATATAGATCGGTGGGGTTGCGCTCTCGTTCAAAACTTGCAGTTCCGTCACTGCGACCTCGATCGATCCCGTCGGAATTTGCGGATTGATCGATTCCCTCTTCGATACGGTTCCTTTTACCGCAATGACATATTCCTTTCGGATCCCCTGTGCGAGTTCATAGATATCTTGACCCTCACGGATCACGGCTTGCGCGATTCCTCTCGTGTCTCGAATATCCAGAAAAAGCAAACTACCCAAATTGCGTTCGTTTTGAACCCAACCGGTGAGCACGACTTCGCGCCCGATATCCGACTCTCTCAGATCACCGCAATAGTCGGTCCTTTTATATCGTATACCTCTAACCATATTACCTCCATAAAAAAATCCCTGCAAAAGCAGGGACGAATCATCTCGCGGTACCACCCTTATTAGGCATAGCCTCACTCTTTCGGTAACGCCTTCACGGCGGGTCCTGCTCCGGAATGTCACACGATTCTTCTTCCGCCTGCTTTCACCGTGTACAGACTCTCTGCGGGAATTTGGAATCGTTCAGTTCTTTCATCGCTTTAATTTATTATACCGAGAGGGACAATCGTTGTCAAACGAACACCGCGCAAGGATTCCGGTAAAACAATCCTCAATCATGGAATTCTAATCCGTTTTACAGTATACTATCAATAGAATTATACTAAGGATACAAGAACGGAGGCCCTATAATGTACTTATCATTCGGCGCAATAGCCGAGCACCTCGAGCACCCGGACATTCGAGTACATGAGCATTTTGCCGCTCGGTTTCGTCAGATCGAATACTTAAACCCAAGCCATGAACTAAAAAATGACATCCTGTATTTATGTACCATTACCGAATTTAGTCTCCACAATCACAGAATCGAAAATCAATCCTTTGTCATCGTCGACGACCTGGGATTATTTGAGAAGATCAATATTTCGCAAGAAGTCAACAGCATGATCCTCACCAATAAGCAGTCGCAATTCTCCATCTTGCAAAAGCTGAACGGGCTCTTTTCCGACACCGGAAGCGCCTTTATCGAACTGCAACAGATCATACTGGAAGAGCAAGAGACCGACACCTTCTGGAATCGCGTGAAAGAGATGATCGGGGCTGTCGTGATCGTAGAACAAAACGGAATGACCCTATACCCTTCGCAACAAAAAGAGAAGACGGCGACCACGCATATCAAGCATGAAACGAGGATCTCCGTCGCGGATATCGAGTTTACGATCCTCGTGACCAGCAAGGATCCGCTGACGATGCTTCAAACCGAGCTCTTGACGGCGCTTGAGCCGCTCTTTTTCCAAATTTTGAAGCGCTATACGGCGAGCTTCGAGCCGATGGAAAAAAAGATGAGCAAGATCATCCTAAGCCTACTGCAAACGCAGACGCCGATCATTCGACCGCTCGAAGATACGGTTTGGGAAGATCGCGAATCCTTCGACCTTTACTTAACCGATCTGCCCGACAAGCTCGACGCAGTTTTGCAAGGGCTCTCCGATATCGACCCGGTTTCCGTATTGTCGATCCCCGTACAAGACTCCCTTCTCGTCTTATATGCGATCGACCCGCTCAAGGATCAAACGGATAAGATCACGCAGTATTTACAAAAACACACGTCGCGCATATCGAAGAGCTATCGCTTTAACCAAATCGAAGAAATCCAAAACGTATGGAAAGCCCTGCACCTCCATCTGAAAGTGCTTCGAAAGAACGAAAGCAAAGGTCTCACCCATATCGGCACCGCCGCACTCTCGGTCTTGACGGAAGAATACCGCAATTACGCCAATATCTTCCCATTCATCCATGAAGTCATCTGGCAGATGCTGGCGAGCGACGACAAGGAGTCGAGTGAACTCTTAGATACGCTCTACATCTATCTCATGAACGAAAGAAGCTATCTGAAAACCTCCAAGGAACTCGATCTCCACAGAAACTCTATCGTATACCGGATCAACAAAATCACCGGCCGCTACGAAGTCGACTTGGAAGACCCCGACACCAGACAGCGACTGATCCTCTCCTACCAATTAATGAATATTTAGACCAAAGCAGAGCGAATCCGATAAGACGCTCTGCTTTTTAGTGCGCTAGAACAGGTGGACGATATTGACTATCTGTTTCAGCCACCGTAGGGAGCGCGCCTTGTGCCGCTCCGCTGAAATGACGGAAATGCTTCTTATTGAAAATATCCTGGAAGCAATGTACCGATTCAAAATTCGTTCATGCGTTTTGAGCCGGAAAAACAACTATCCGTACCGATAACGTAAGTGACGGAGGCAGCGGGGCTTCGTAAGAAAACAATCTGCAGGCGTCTTTTCCACCGCCGTCTTTTTTATAATCGAGGAAAGGGCACCGAAGCTGTTTTCGTCGAACCGCGCTGTCGCCGTCACGTTGGCACCGGGGGATCGTTGTTCATAACCTTCGCACGTAAATAAAACCCAATCCATTCAAGAAAAAGAACACGACACCGCCGGCATCGTGTCAAAGCGTTGACAAACCTCTCGTTCGTGAATATCAATAGCCAACAATGTATTGAATAATCGTAGAGTCAGTGGCGGAATCAGGGGATGTCCATAAGTGCGACTCTGAGGCAAGTCCTCACCATCTTCTCGATCGATCGAGAGGACGAAGGCTCAGCTGGAGCGCGTTGGACTCCCCTGATGGAGT
>CAZFWK010000090.1:0-7144 GCA_964522555.1 uncultured Peptoniphilaceae bacterium
GCCGATAATGGTGTCGATATAGTTCTTCTCGAGTAGCCGTTTTCGAATTTCCCCTTCTGTAGCACCGCGGAACAACACGCCATGCGGAAGCACGATCGCCATCGTACCTTGTGTGCCTAAGTGAAAGAGTCCATGTAGCAAAAAGGCAAAGTCGCCTTTGGACTCCGGTGGCAATACACCCGCGATCTCGAATCTTGGATCGCTCACTTTTAATCCGGCTCGATTCCAATTCTTTGCCGAGTAAGGCGGGTTCATTACAACCGCATCAAACAATACGCCTTCATTGGGTCTTTCGGGATCCTCCGGCCAGTCTTGTGCCAGAGTGTCTCCGTTCTTAATCGTCATCTTTCCCGGCATGACCCCGTGTAGCAACAAGTTCATACGCGTTAAGTTATAGGTTGCCGTGTTTTTTTCTTGCCCGTAGTAGTTCAAGTTCTTTTGCGCAAATTTACTCAGATGTCGAGTGACGGTCAGCAACAAGGACCCGGAGCCGACGGTCGGGTCATATACGGATTTGATCTCGGCCGATTTGGTCACGATCTGCGCCATGACCTCGCTTACTTGCCTCGGCGTATAGAACTCTCCGGCCTTTTTTCCGGATTCCATAGCGAATTGGCCGATCAGGTATTCGTAGGCATCGCCTAAAATATCGCCTTTTTGTAGGGCGACCATATCCAAATCTGCAAAAAGTTGGATGAGCGCGCGGATGTTTTTGCTTCTCTCATTCAGATTGCTTCCTAGTGCGGTATCGGTTAAATCCAAGTTGGAGCTTGAAAACAAGCCTTTGAAGTCGTCGGAGTCCCCTTGGACGGAGATCGTACGTTCAAAATAATTCAAGCTGTCGATCACCTTTTGCACCTCGAAATCCCCCGAATTGATGTCTCGGATCCAGGTTTGATACAAATATTCCGGTTCTACATAATATCCCAAGGATTGTTGAATCATGGCGTCTAGGTCGTTTCGATACTCGTGATGAGCGGCATAATACTCATTTAAAAGTTCTTCGTTGGATAAATCTTTCATCCCTGCCGACACGCGGAAGGTTTCTAAGGTCTTATCGCTTAAAAACTTGTAGAACATAAGTCCCAACATATAATCCTTATATCGACTGGCATCCATAGAACCTCGTAGTTCGTTGGCGCCGTCCCATAATCTTCTCTTTATCACATCTGATGTTATCATACGAATCCTCCGTAAAACCGATTTCAGTGGTAAGCCGGAACACACAGCACACCAACTGCATAACGGTAATTTCTTATGCTTCACTTCTCGTTATATTCTATTGAATGTGAGCGAATTCGTCAATTCGATCCATAGTGACTACGGTTCGGCTCTTGAAGGAATTCCTTTTCATTTTCATTCGAGGCAGCGGCCGGTTTGCTCATTTAACGAAAAAAACGCCGAGGCGAAAGGTTCCGCTTCGGCGTTTTGACAATTTGGTGCAGAAAGGGGGACTCGAACCCCCACGAGCGTGGCTCACTACCCCCTCAAGATAGCGTGTCTACCAATTCCACCACTTCTGCACGTCAGTGACAATGACAAATATACCATATCTTTAAAGAGATTTCAACTGTTTTTCACACGAATGTTACGAAACTCGACAATACGGGACGCTTCTTGCGGTTTCGCCTCTTTTAATGAACGGTAAAGAACCATTCAAACAAGAAGCGATAGTTTTGCGCGATGGCTTTCACGGAGGGCGCGTCGGTGTCGTCTTCGGGGAGGGTTTCGCCGTATAGCTTCGTGTAGATCTCTTTATTGGTTTTCACCTTTACGACATATTCCCTCGTTTCGTCGATCGGGATATTGTGGAGTTTCTCGCCTTCTTTGCTGATCGTATCCTCTTCAATCCAATCCGAAACATTGCCCATCCCGCCGTTGTAGGCTGCGATGGCGAGGTCTTCGTTGTTGAAGTGGTCGATCAGATAGCGTAAGTAAAAGGTTCCGTAGCGGATATTTGTCTCGGGGTCGAAGAGCTTTTCTTGACTGTATTTCTCGTCCAGCTCCCCTGCGATCCAGGCGGCGGTTTTGGGTAGTACTTGCATCAGCCCGCGGGCGTCCATCGGGGAGACGGCGTCTTTTTCGAAATTGCTTTCGACTTTGATGACGGCGATGACCAGCATCGGGTCGATTCGGTATTCGTCCGCGTATTGATGGATGTACTTCGCATATTGTACGGGCCTTGTGCGGGCGTACTGCGCGGCAAACAAGAGCGATGCAAGCCCCAATACGCCGATCAGGATGGCCGCCCATACGGCTATTCTTTTTAGGATTTGCATAATTTCATCCCTTTGCGTTGGTTTTTTCGAGCGCTTCGTCCAGCTTTTGGTAGAGCGCCTCTACCGTTCCGGTGTTTTCCAATACGACATCTGCAAGATGGCGCTTTTCTTCGATATCCATCTGCGATGCGATCCTTTGCGTGGCTTCTTGCCGGTCGTATCCGTTTCTTTTCTGCAAGCGTTCGATTTGGAGATCGCACGGTGCGTAGATGAGCCATACCGGCAGTCCCGGAAACGGATTCGCCTCATAATACAACGGAATATCCAAAAACACAAGTCGAGCCGGGTCCATTCTTTCCATCTCTTCACGCATTCGAGCGAAGATCCAAGGATGGGTGATGGCATCCAATTGGGCTCTTTTCTCGGGGTCGGAGAAGATGATCTCCCCCAATACCGTTCTGTTGACGGTGCGGTCCGCGTGCAGGATCCGTTCGCCGAATGCTTTCACCGCCATCAGGTAGGGTTCTTCTCCGATTTCGAGCGCACGTCTCGCGACTGCATCCGCGTCGATAACTGCATAGCCGCGTTTTCTCAGGTAAGCGGATGCCACGGATTTCCCCGTGGCGATCCCTCCCGTGATGACAATCCTATTTTGCTTCATACCAGTTCTTACCAAAGTGAACGTCGACATCCAAATCTACCGACATCACCGCAGCTCCTCGCATGACTTCTTCCACGAGTTTTGCCGCGCGCTCTTCTTCCCCGGGTTCCACATCGAGGATCAGTTCGTCATGCACCTGCAAGATTAGCTTGGATTTGAGTCCTTCCGCCTGCAGGCGATTGTAGACCCCGATCATCGCGACTTTGATGATATCGGCAGCGCTGCCTTGGATCGGCGTATTCAGCGCGATACGCTCCCCGAAGTTTCGGATATTGTGATTTTTGCTCACGAGCTCGGGAATATATCTTCTACGCTTTAAGATGGTTTCCACAAAGCCGTTTTCTTTTCCTTCTTCTACGATCCGTTTCATATACTCTTTGATCGACGGATAGGATTCCAGATAGTTTTCGATATATTCTTTTGCTTCCGGGCGGGAGATCTTCAGATCTTTTGAAAGCCCGAAGTCGCTGATGCCGTACACGATTCCGAAGTTGACCGCCTTCGCGCGCGAGCGTTCCAGTGGGGTGACGTCTTCTGGTTCCCGGTGGAAGACTTCCGCCGCGGTTTTCGTGTGGATGTCCATCCCGTCGCGAAACGCCTGCAGCATGTTTTCGTCTTGTGCCAAGTGTGCGAGGATACGCAGCTCGATCTGCGAATAGTCCGCGTCCAAGAGCGTTCGTCCTTCACTCGGGATAAAGGCCTTTCGGATCTGCCTGCCCTCTTCCGAGCGGACCGGGATGTTTTGGATATTGGGGTCGGTGCTGGCGAGCCTTCCGGTGGCGGCGATGCTCTGTTTAAATGTCGTATGCACGCGTCCGTCCGGGTGAATCGACGCGAGTAAGCCTTCGATATAAGTGGATTGCAGCTTTTGCAGTTGTCGGTAACTGAGGATCGCTTCGATAATCGGGTGCGTGCCTTGGAGCGTTTCCAACACTTCGATGTCGGTAGAATAACCCGTCTTGGTCTTCTTTACGACCGGCAGCTGCAGATTTTCGAAGAGAACCTGACCGAGCTGCTTGGTGGAGTTGATATTGAACTCTTCCCCGGCCGCTTCGTAGATCTCTGCGGTCAGCTTCTCCAACTCTTCTTTAAAGTGGTCGCCCAGCGCAACCAATGCCTCTTTGTCGATCGGGAAGCCTACGACTTCCATATCCGCAAGAACTCCTGCCAAAGGCAACTCCACCTCGTCGTAAAGGCTTCGCATTTGCAGGCTGTTAAGCTTCTCCAAGAGCGGGGTTCGCAAAGAATCGATCGCCCATACGGATTCAGCCGCCAATACTTGGAGCTGTTCCACGGGAATCTCCGTCAGGGTCACTTTGCTCTTTCCTTTCCCCATGAGGTTCTTGGGGTCGGTGAGGTCCGCTGCGAGCACATTGCGCGCGAGTTGGCCGAGTGTGGCGCTCGTTTGCCCGGGGTCGTTCAAATAATCGACCAGCATGATGTCGTCGATATGGCCTTTCGGCTGAATGCCCCTCTTTTTAAGCGCGTATAGCGATTCTTTGATGTCGAAGGTAGCCTTTTCGATCGAGGGGTCGGCAAACAACGCCTCGAGAAAGCGCTCGGTGTCGGAGTCCTCTTTCAGCTCGACCAGTACGCTTTCGTCAGCCGTTCCGAAGGCAAGGTACCGCACATTTCCCATCGTGTAGTTTAAGTGATCCGAAAACGTCACGAAGCTAACACAAGAGTTTTTCATTTTTTCAAGCACTTTCCCGGCTTCCGCAAGGCTCAGCAACGGAGCCGCCTCGAAGACGCGGATCTCGCGGTTGTCGGTGCGTTTTTTTGCTAAAGACTGGAATCCGAGTCGGTCAAACCATTTGATTACTTCCGGTTCGTCCTCGGGTTGTACCGCAAAGCGGTCGAGCTCTTTGTCCATCGGGACATTCATATGGATCTCGCCCAGCTTCCGCGACATATAAGCGACTTGCTCGTTGTCGATCAGCACTTGCTTGGTCTTAGGCCCCTTGACTTCGTCGATATGCTCGTATAAGCCTTCGATCGATCCGTATTCCTGAATATAGCCGAGCGCTTTCTTTTCTCCGATTCCCGGTACGCCCGGGATATTGTCGGATTTGTCGCCCATCAGGCCCTTTACATCGATCATCTGTGCAGGTGTTACGCCGTATTCTTCTTTTAACGTCTCTTCATCGTACATCGCCATTTCGGTGATGCCTTTTTTCGTTAAATAGACTTGCGTATCCGGCGCGATCAGCTGGAGATAGTCTCGGTCTCCGGTTACGAGGATCGCGCGAACTCCTTGCTCATTTGCCGCGCGAGACATCGTACCGATGATATCGTCTGCCTCGTAGCCGTCCAGATCCAGTTGGGGAACGCGCATGGCTTCGAGCACTTCCTTCAGGATTCCGAACTGCTGCGCGAGTTCGCTCGGCGCTTTTTGGCGCGTCGATTTATAGTCTTTATAGTCCTCATGGCGAAAAGTCGGAGTCGCACGGTCGAACGCGACCAATACATACTTGGGGTCGAATTGCGCGATCAATTGCTCGTACATCGTCAAGAATCCGTAAACGCCGTTTGTAAACATTCCATCCGCATTGGATAAGAGCGGGAGTGCATAGAATGCACGGAAGATCAGCGAACTGCCGTCAATCAAGAGTATGGTGTCTTTCATACGTGCATCCCTCCTTTCAATCTTCTCATTATATCATATCGATTTCTCCGCCCCACGCAGGCTACGCCAAGTCTTTAAATCGATTTTACCCGGATTTTTGATTGCGTTGTTTTTTGATCTGTGGTAAGATACTTAAGCAACGCATTTAGCACTTGCCGAAGTGATGGAACTGGTAGACGTGCTGGACTCAAAATCCAGTGGTGGCAACATCGTGCGGGTTCGACTCCCGCCTTCGGCACCACGCAAGTCGGCGTGTTGGAATTGGTAGACAAGCTAGACTCAGAATCTAGTATGCGTTAGCATGTGAGGGTTCAACTCCCTCCGCCGGCACCACGCTCGTACTCAGATACCGTAGTCATAGCGTGCCAAAGCAAAAGGAGGCTTCTCAGCCTTCTTTTTTAGTCTCTTGATCCACCCAAAGGAGGGGTTACTCATGAAGAAAATTGCGCTGTATTGCGGCGTTCTATGTCTGCTTATTATTTTTCCATTGCGTGTATTCTCGGCTGAAAATAAACATCCTGAGATCATTCGCATCGCGGGGAATGATCGTTGCGAAACAGCCGTTAGGATCAGTGAATTCTCTTTCGACCATGCCCTCACCGCTGTGATCGCTTCGGGTGAAGCGTGGCCGGATGCTTTATGCGGGGGCGTTCTTGGGTCTTGGGTCGACGGCCCGCTTCTGCTGATCCGAAAGAATTCGGTGCCTGCTACGGTCATCGATGAGCTGAATCGACTGGGCGTCGAGCGAATCCTCCTCCTTGGCGGCGAGAACACTCTTTCCAAAAGCGTAGAACAATCCCTTGCCATCGATTACGAAACTCTTCGGATTGCCGGAACGGATCGCGTCGATACCTCTCATCGCATTGGGGAATGGATTAAAACGGCATATCCCGATCGGATCGCGCTCGGCGGAGGGATTCCATTCTACGTCAGTTCCAAGAATTTCGCCGATGCACTTAGCGCCACGCATTTCGTCAACACCTATTACAATTATCCCGGTATATTGTATTTATTGGCTCATCCGATTGAGCATTCAATTGCTAGTGTGAAAATCGGTGGATCCGCGGATGGATTCTCAAACCATCTATCCGGAAAAAACCGCTATGAGACCTCGGCACTCCTATTTGATCGAGGAAGCCGCGGATTCGATTCCATCCTCCTCGTATCCGGTGAAGACTTCCCCGATGGACTGGCTTCCGCCCCGATGAGCTCGAAATTCCGTTCTTCAATATTACTAACGCAAAAAAACAAGATTCCAACCGTCATCAAAGAGCGAATTCAAAAGGCTGGTGGGAAGCCGATTTATATTATCGGAGGCGAAAATACGATCTCCAGTGCCGTGGTCGAGGAATTGGAAATTTTATTCGAGAAAGAGAATCCATAGTTTTGAGAAGAGTTGTTCAGTCTAATCAAAATTCGTAAAAAAAGAGATACCCTGTTTCCCTTGGGTATCTCTTTTCGTTAGATCATATTTTTCCGAATGTCTTCGGGTGTTCTTTTCGACAGATAGCCTAGGGGGATGTCCGCAACGGTTTTCGCTCCGGTGTGTCCTTCTTTGGCGAATCGTGCGGCGGCTCTTGCGAATGCGACATTGACCGACGCGGTAAATTCGGGATTGCTTTCGAGTGCCAATCCGAA
>CAZFWK010000091.1:0-7015 GCA_964522555.1 uncultured Peptoniphilaceae bacterium
CTACAGTGTGGAAGGCGACCTCCCGTGTGTCGTATTGCCCGAGAATATGATCCACGAGATTCTAGATCATGTACCGGAAATGCCCCATGTGAAGAGGGCGCGCTTTATGGAAAGTTACGGCCTAAACGCGTACGACGCGGATAATCTCACGACCGACAAAAGTTTTGCGGATCTTTTTGAAGAGCTGATGACGCACACAAACGATGCGAATACCGCGGCCAACTGGATGCTGGGCGATCTTTCTCGGCTCATCAACGAAAAGCAATGCTCGTACGATCAGATTCCCGTATCCATGAAGGATCTGGCGGAGCTGATCGCGATTGTCGCGAGTGGCGAAATCCACTTAAACGCGGCGAAGAAAGTACTCCGCACGATGTTCGAAGAAGGCGGCACCGCGGCCCAGATCGTGAAAGAGAAGGGGCTTTCGCAGATCACCGATGAAAGCGCACTCGAAAAAATCGTGGACGAAGTGCTCGAAAACAATCCGCAGTCGATCGAAGACTTTAAAAACGGAAAAGACCGCGCGCTCGGCTTTTTGGTCGGGCAGGCGATGAAGGCATCGAAAGGCAAAGGCAATCCGCAAGGCATGCGCCAACTCCTGGAAAAGAAACTGGCAGAACGCTAGACGAGGGGAAAATGGGGAACGGAAAACTACCGAATGAAATCTTAAAGCAGATTCTGGAAGAAATCCCGACGATACAAAGGGACGATGTATTGATCGGCGCGCAAATGGGGGTCGACACGGCTCACATCCTCTTTGGGGACGAAATTTGCGTGCTTTCCACGGACCCCATCACCGGTGCAGTGGACAATATCGGCGCGATCGGCGTAACTGTTTCGGTGAACGATATCGCGACATCGGGTGCAGAGCCCGTCGCGCTCTTGCTCACGATTTTGGCGCCGGACGGCACCTCCCACGAAGAAATCGAGCAGATCCAAAGGGATGCGACGGAAACTGCCAATGCATTGGGCGTCCAAATTATCGGCGGGCACACGGAGATCACGTCCGCTGTCAACCAATGCGTGTTGTCGGTAGCCGCGATCGGAAGGCTTGCGGTTTCCGAATGGATGAATGTCTCGAAAATTCGCGAAGGAGACCTCGTCTTCGTATCGAAGTCGGTTGGTTTGGAAGGCTCGGCGATTTTATCGGCAGATCGAGCGGACGCATTGGCGACTGTACTTACTGAAGAAGAGCTTTTGGAAGCCAGGTCTTATGTGAACTGCATCTCCGTCTTACCCGAAGGAAGACTCGGCGCAAGACTGGGTTCTCAGTATATGCACGATATCACGGAAGGTGGACTCTTGGGAGCGGTGTACGAAGCGGCGCAGGCGATCGGGAAGGGGATTTGTATTGACAACGCGCGGATCCCGATCACGGAACTTACAAAGAAAATTGCCTCGCGATTTGAGATCGATCCTCTAAAGCTGATTTCAAGTGGAAGCATGCTCCTCATCTTGCCGGAAGAACGAAAAGAGGAGGCGCTCGCTTGTTTTCAGGAAGCGGGGATCGACTTTACACAGATTGGATTGGTAACGGAAGAAGTGGCCTGTATTCTAACCGAAAATGGGTGTGAACCGATCCATCCACCTACGCAAGACGCGCTTTATACCGCGCTTAAGCGAGGGAGGAAGGACTCTTTGATCATCGCGACCGACAACCCCGACAAGGCGGGAGAACTTCGGAGCATGCTGGGAAACCTTCCTTATCAAGTGGATACCAAAAAAGAAGCGGGCCTTGCGGATTTAGAAATCGTAGAGGACGGGCGTACGCTCGAAGAAAACGCCTTGATCAAGGCGAGGGCTATAGCAGAGGTTCGCCCCGACAGCGTGGTCGTGGCGGACGATACGGGGCTCTTTGTACCGCATCTAAACGGTGAGCCTGGGATTTATTCGGCGCGTTATGCAGGGGAGCACTGCTCGTACGAAGACAATTGCAACAAACTGCTCGACGCGCTAAAAGATGCGGAAGACCGCTCCGCGTACTTTGAAACGGTAACGGCTTTGATCCTGCCGGACGGATCTGCGCATACCTTTAGAGGGCGAATCGACGGCGTGATCACGACAGAGCGCGCGGGATACGGCGGCTTCGGTTACGACAAGATCTTTATGCCCGACGGGTACACCCAAACCTTCGCGTTGATGACGGACGAAGAGAAAAATCGAATCAGCCACCGGAGGCGCGCGCTGGAAAAACTGGTCGACTTTTTGACGCGGATGAACCGCATCGGATAATTAGGTAAGAGAAACGATGGAAAACAATAAGACGAAAATCGTATCGAAAAATGTGGAAAGAGGCATTTCGTTCGGCTCGGCGCTTGCGATCGTAATCAGCTATACCACCTGGAAGTCGATCGGTTGGGCGATCGTACACGGCGCTTTGGGCTGGGTGTATGTGGTGTACTTTTTCTTCGTGCACGCGAAATGATGCGCTCAAAGAAACTTTTGGTCGTGTCGGACACACACCATAGGATCATCAATGTGCAGAATTGGGCGCTCGAAAACCCGCACGACATCTTGATCCACTTGGGAGACCACGTCCGGGACGGACAAGCCTTGGCGGATGCCCTTCACATCCCCACCGTATTGGTACGAGGAAACAACGACGAATGCGAGCATGAGACGCCTTGGGAGATCATCCTGCCGATCTACTCGCATCGCTTGCTGCTCGTGCACGGACATTTGCAATATGTAGAAGGCGGTCTGGAAGACCTAACGGACAAAGCCGTCCAAAGCGGATGTGATATCGCGCTTTTTGGACATACGCATCACCGAGCGGACAAACTTCACCAAGGGGTTCGACTCTTGAACCCCGGCTCCCCGATGGCGCCGAGAGATCTCGTATTGTCGGTTTTATCACTCGAATTTTTCGATAATGGCGCATATGAGGTACAATTCGTTTCATTATAAGCTTTCCGATTCGTTACCCCCATGCCGGTTTGAATACACCGGCACGGGGGTTTTTTGTTTTTTTCTTTTCCTCTAGATCCCCTACCTTACATTGAGTTTACAAAAGTACATAGAAAAGCGATCGAACTTTACCGGATTCACACGCGAGCTTTAAAACGAATGATTATAATCGAGGAACTTGAGGACGTGAAACAGTTTTCAAGTATAGGAGGAGGGTAAAGATGAAAATAAAAGGAATCGTATTGGGTATGACCGCGGCAATCTTATTGACGGCATGTGGCGGAAGCACCGCACCCAACGCAAATGAAGCGCTCGACTTAAACGCGCTTACCAAAGAGCAAATCATCGAGAAAGCGAAAGAAGAAGGCGAAGTACAATCGGTCGGCATGCCCGACACTTGGGCAAACTGGAAATACACTTGGGCGGACCTGAAAGAAGTATACAGGCTCTCTCACGGCGATGTCGACATGAGCAGCGCCGAAGAAATCGCAATTTTTGAGAAAGAAAAGAACAACCCGACAAAAGACATCGGCGATGTCGGACAGTCGTTTGGTCCGGTCGCGGAAGAAAAAGGCGTCACGCTCAAGTACAAGACTTCGTATTGGGATGAGATCCCCGATTGGGCGAAAGACGACGACGGAGACTGGATCGTTAGCTACTACGGAACGATGGCGTTTATCATCAATACCGATAAGGTCAAAAATCCCCCGACGAGCTTTGCAGACCTCCTGAACGGAGACTATAAAGTCACCGTAGGAGATGTAAATGCGGCAACGCAAGCGCAAAACGCGGTCCTTTCGGCGGCACTTGCAAATGGAGGAGACGAGACGAATATTCAACCGGGAATCGACTTCTTTGCCAAGATCGCCGAGCAAGGCAGACTCGACTTGGGCGATACGAGCTTGGCGAGAATCGAAAAGGGCGAGATCGAAGTCGGACTCTTCTGGGACTTTAATGCGTTGAACTACGCGAATCAAGTGATGAGCGCAAACCCGAATATTCACCTCACCTCGACGATCCCGTCGGACGGCGCGATTCAAAGCGGCTATGCGACCATTCTAAACCGTACCGCACCGCATCCGCACGCAGCGGCACTGACCAGAGAATATATCTTATCGGATGAAGGGCAGATCAACCTGGCGATCGGCTATGCAAAGCCGATTCGCGAAAGCGTAGAGCTCCCGGCGGAAGTACAAGAAAAGCTGCTCCCCAATGAACTCTACAAAAATGCCCAACCCATCAAAGATGCAAAAGCATGGGAAGAAGCGGTCAAAACGATGGGACAAAAGTGGCAGTCTGAAGTCATCACAAAAGTGGGCCAATAATTTGGATTCACTGATATTTGTCGTACTCGATGGGCTGAATGCGAAAACCGCATTCGCCCATTTGGGTTTTATGGAAAGTTTGGTGGAAAAGGGGAGAGCTTCCGTTTACACCGTAAAAAGTGAATTGCCGGCGATGTCGAGGCCCCTATACGAAGTCTTGCAAACCGGAGTCCCGGCATTCGAAAACGGCATCCGAACCAATCTTTGCAACCGCCGCACGAACGAAGTCAGCCTCTTTCGATTGGTGCAAGAAAACGGAGGGACGACCGCCGCAGCCGCCTACTATTGGGTAAGCGAGCTGTACAACAAGACCCCCTTCGACAAAGCGAAGGAACGCTTTCAATTTGGCTCGAGCGGGGAAATTGAACACGGTATCTACTATTGGGCGGACGATTACCCGGACACCCATCTCTTTGCAGACGCGGAGTATCTGATCGAGACCTTCAGCCCCGACTATCTGTTGGTGCACCCGATGAATATCGACCACTTAGGGCATTCGGGAGGTTCGGAAACTATCGGATACAAAAAACAGGCGATGATGGCCGATGTGATCCTCGCGCAAGTGGTACCAGAATGGCGATCCCGGGGTTATCAGGTCGTCGTGACGGCGGACCACGGGATGAACGCCTTCGGTTTTCACAATGGAACGGAAGATTCGGACCGCCTCGTCCCCTTGTATCTCGTATCCGACAAAGTGAAAGCGGGAGATTTTCGAGAGACGGTCGTACCGCAATTGGAAATCGCCCCGATGATCGCAAGTTTGTTGGGGATCGGAGCATCGGAAAAAATGGTCGATCCCGTAACCGTACAAAAGGAGGATTGCGATGAAAGGTAGAAAAGCATCGAAGTCTGCATTCTTATATTTCATCCCTTTTTTGCTCTTGGCAGCGCTCTTTATCATCGTCCCCTTGGCGATGGTCGTACTGCAGAGCTTCAAGCCGGTAGGGCAACCCTTCAGCCTCGACAATTTCAAATCGATTTTTTCGAACGAGTACTTTATGCTGGGGATTCGAAACAGCCTTTGGGTGAGCTTTTTATCGTCCGTAATCGGAATTGTCATCTCCTTTTTAGTCGCCTTTTGCATCTATCGATCCACAGGCAGGCTCAAATCCGCCTTTATTCACATGATGAATGTGACCTCCAATTTCCAAGGGATTCAGCTCGCGTTTGCCTTTATGTTGCTCCTTGGAAACTCCGGGGTGCTCGTGTTATTCGGCCGAGAATTCGGATTCGACCCGTTGGCGAATTATAATCTCTACAATGCATCGGGGATCGTCATCACTTTTGTTTACTTCCAGATTCCGCTGGGCACGCTGCTTTTGTATCCTTCTTTCGATGCGGTGAAAAAGGAATTTCGGGAAGCGGCCATGATCCTAAATGCGAACGACATCGACTTTTGGACGCGTGTTGGGATCCCGATCCTGTTACCGGGTATCTTGGGGACATTCGCCATCTTGTTTGCGAATGCGATCGCCGCCTACGCGACTCCGTATGCGCTGTTAGGAAACAACTTCCCGCTCTTGCCGATCCAGATCTCGTCGATGTTTACAGGCGACGTCGTCCAGCAAGTCGATATCGGCAGTGCGCTTAGCGTGCTACTCTTAGTTGCGATGGGCTTGGTTACGATCATAAGCGGCATGCTGTTAAAAAAGGATCGGGGTGAGTAAATGCCTGCGAATAAGAAAAAAACGGATCTGTTTTCGATCCTCGTATTTGTACTGGTTGGGCTCTTTTTACTCTTACCTTTACTGATGACCTTCTTGTATTCGCTCGTCATCGACTTTACGGGTCTGATCCCGAAAGGGTTTACGATAAAACATTATGTAGAGCTTATTACGGGGAGTCAGTCGATCTTGCCGGTGTTGGGGAGAACGCTGTTGATCGCGGTTGTACCGACTTTGATCACCCTTGTCATCGTGCTGTTGGCTCTGTTTGCTACGATGGTGTATTACCCGAAGATGGACGCGGTGCTCAGCCTGATTACCAAGATCCCCTACGGAATCCAAGGGATCATCCTCGCGGTGTCTCTCATCGGGATCTACGCGAACTCGAATACGTTCTTTTCCAATCGAATCCTCCTGTTGATCTTCGCGTATTGCGTGGTGATCAGCCCGTATATGTATCAGGGGGTTAAAAATGCGCTGATGACGATTGAAATGATGCCGATTTTGGAAGCGGCCGAGGTGTTGGGCTCCAACAAACTCGCGACCTACTTTACGATCGCCCCCTCCTGTGATCGGGAAGGGGATATTGGCAACTTCGCTCCTTTGCGCGGGAATTTTGTTCGGGGACTTTGTGCTCGTCAATATCCTTGCGGGGAACTATTACGAAACGTTAGGGATCTTTTTGAATAAAGTGCGGTCGAAATCCGGCGCTACCGCCGGAGCGATTTCGTCGATAATGTTTGTGATCATGCTTCTGTTCTCGGCGACGGTCACGTGGTTAAATCGGGAAAAGAAATCGATCAAAACGGATGAAAAAGAGGAGGACAGTCATGTCGTTCATAGAATTTAAGAATATCAACAAATCGTACGACGGGACGAATCTCGTCTTAAAGGATATTTCCCTTTCGATCGAAAAGGGAGAGCTGGTGACCTTACTGGGACCATCCGGCTGCGGGAAGTCGACTCTATTGCGGTGTCTTGCGGGCTTCGAAGAGATCGACAGCGGGAGCATTTTAATCGGCGGGAAAGATGTGGCTCTCCTTCCACCGGGGAAGCGAGAACTCGGGATGGTGTTTCAGCAATACAGTTTGTTTCCGAATATGACGGTCGAAGAAAATA
>CAZFWK010000092.1:0-5400 GCA_964522555.1 uncultured Peptoniphilaceae bacterium
TACGGCTTGCTCGGACCGAACGGTTCGGGGAAGAGCACAGCCATTCACTGTATGCTGGCGCTCTTACATTTTGAAAAGGGTGAGGTGCGGATCTTCGGGGAAGAAATGAAGCCGAACCGCTACGATTTAAAGGCGCGCATCGGTTTTGTTCCGCAGGAAGTATCGGTTGCGGACGAACTCACAGTTTGGGAAAATATCGACTACTTTTGCGGTTTGTATGTAAAGGATAAGGCGAGAAGAAAGCAGCTGGTCGACGAAGCGATCCGGTTTGTGGAGCTGGAGGACTTTCGAAAGTTTCGCCCGCACAAGCTGAGCGGCGGTTTGCGAAGAAGGCTGAATATCGCCTGCGGAATCGCGCACAAGCCCGAACTCATCTTTTTTGACGAACCGACGGTTGCGGTAGACCCGCAAAGCCGAAACAATATCTTGGAAGGCATCAAACGGCTCAATCGGGAAGGGGCTACGATCGTCTACACCTCGCACTATATGGAAGAGGTCGAGCAGCTTTGCGATACGATCACCATTATGGACAAAGGCCATTCGCTGATCACGGGGACGAAGGAAGACCTCATGCATGCGGTCGGCATCGGCGACAAGATCATGATGAAGGATGTCGTGCTGTCCGCAGACGAGCAGAGTCTGCTTTCAAAGAACCCGATGGTGCAGCAATTTCATTATGAAAACGAAAGTATGGAGATCATGCTCTCGAAGGGTGCGAAAGTATTACATTTCCTTAATCTTTTGGAAGACCACGGCATCGCTTACGGCGATATGTCGATCGACTCGGGTTCTTTAAACGACGTGTTCTTGGAGATTACGGGTAAGGAGTTGAGGGATCATGTTTCATAGACTGTTCTACTACCGCGTTCTATCGCAGTTTCGAATCGGTGCCGTACTTTTTTGGAATCTATTGTTTCCGATCTTATTGAGCACCTTCTTGTTTCTCGCGATGTCTGGTTTGATGTTTCCGGAAAAGAACGATCCCGTTTCGATTCAGGTCGACAATGCGCAGGTTGCAGAGGTGTTCGCCGGGATCGAAAATCGCGGGGTCAAGTTGTATCGCATGGAAAAAACGGAAGACCCAAAGGCTGCGTTGGAAAGCGGTACGATACTCGCGTATATTCCGGACGAGACGCCGCTTCGGGTTGTCGCACTTCGTTCGGACTGGAAAGTGGACATCGTGGCAGGTGTATTGGATGTGTATCAAAGAAGGGTTGATGCGGTTGGCGCGGTCATGGCCGCTGACCCCCTTGTGGATGTGCAGGCAGTAGTTGACTCGATGCTCCATAGTGATAGCGCATTTCTGGTGGAAAACGAGTCGGCAAAGGCGCTTTCGGTCAACTATTTTTATACGATACTCGCGATGGTTTGCTTGGGTGCCAACTCCCTGGGGATCATCAATGTGTACGACACCGAAGCGCGCTTTTCGCCGATGGGCAAGCGACTTGGGATTGTTCCGCACGGCAAGCTGACCTTTTTACTTCCTTTTTCGGTCGCTTCGATCGGGTTTAATATGATTTTCGCCATCGCGGCCATGCTCTTTCAGTATTTCGTATTGGGGATCCCGATTGGGGATAAAATCTCCACGATCTTACTCCTGATCTTCGTGGGGTCGCTATTGGGGCTTTTCATCGGGATGACGATCGGCTTACTGGTGCGGGGAGACGTGAATGTAAAGATCGGCGTGGGGATCGGGGTTTATCTCACTTCCAGCTTTTTGGCCGGTATGATGAGTACCAATGTGAAGCATTTGGTGATGCGCCACGCGCCGCTTGTGGCGAAGCTGAACCCTTCCAGTTTGATCACGGATTCCTTCAACGGACTTTATTATTTCGAGTCGTCCGCGTATGCCATGGGTAATATCCGCATGATGCTGATCGAATGCGCAGTGTTGTTGGTTGTGATCGTCGCTCTTTCGAGGAGGAATCAATATGAATACGTTTAGAACGTACCTGAGAATCGTAAAAGCAAAGCCGTATAATTTCGTGATGTATTTTGCGATCTTCGGCATTATGTTGCTTGTGACGGTAATGGCGGCAGGCGACACGGCAGACGACCCGAATGTCGCCCTGAATTACGGCGTATATGTCGAAGGGGAGATCACCCAAGAAACGAAAGACCTGTTTGCCTATCTGAACGAGAGTGGCGTGGTGGATCATTCTTTTCAGAGTGAAAACGATCTGCGTAGGGCGATATTTGACCATATGCAAAACTTCGGGTTTGTCGTACAAAAAGACGGGAAATTGAAAGCCATCCAACAAGGCGAGCCCATGGTCGGGATGATGGCAAGGCAAAATGTCGAAGAGTATATCGGAATCAACCGCTTACTCACGGAATACCGAGTGCCAAACGCAAAAGATCAGGCGAAGGAATTGTTAAATAAGCACTCCGTCACGGAATATATCGGACCGGTACAAGATCGCGGCTCCCTTTGGAAGTTGGGAATCTACTTCGACTTTGCTTCCTATGTGACGATCATGTCGCTCTTTATGACGATGCTGACGGTATCAGAAGTGTTTCAAAAGAAAGAGTTTAAAACGCGGACGATGATCTCGCGCACGCCTTATGACGAAATCCAAAGGCAAGTGTTGTTGGGGCATATGGTCTTGGTGGGAGTCTTGTTCTTCGTAATCGTTGCGCTTGGGATTGCGATCACCGGCACTTTCGTGTTTACGAGCCGCGCAGCCGCGCTTATGATCCTGAATTACGGAGTCTTCCTCGTGTGTATCGCGTTGTTTTGCTTCCTGATCATTCGCGGTTTGAAAAAGCCGAATGTCGGGCAGATGGTGGCCAATGTAATCGGACTGGGCACAAGCTTTATCAGCGGCGTGTTTGTGCCTCTCGACTTCCTAAGCCCGGGCGTGATCAAGGCTTCCCAGATCTTTCCCACATACTGGTACGTATCGGCAAACCGAGCGCTGGTGAATCAAATGGATGGGTATTGGGAAAGCCAAGGGGTGATGCTCCTGATGGCGGGCGTGCTCTTTGTGATGATCTTCGTGGTCGACTTTCGCGCGAGCCGCACGGCTGTGGCATCATAAGGCGAGTGCCAAGACGGCTTCCATTAGGTCGAGCAGGGCGTCCGGCAAGAAGCGGTCCTCTACATGAAGGAGGAGGACGCCTTCGGGGACACGAAATCCCGAGCGGTCGGAAAGTTTCGGATACTCCCAAATTTCAGTAAAATGGCAAGGCATGGTCTGTGTGATCATGCCTTTTGTCGTTTCGACCCGTAGGGTGGCGCGGGTTTCTTCCAGGGAGAGGAGCACGGTGTCCGTTTCAAAAAAAGTGCGTTGTGCGCCGCGGACTTGCAACTTTGCTTCGATAAAATCCTTCTGAAAAGAGGCGGTCTGCAAGCGGATGGAGATTCCGTCTTGTTCTCTTGTCATCCCGGCTTCTTTTCGGCTCAAGAAGAGGTCCATGCCGTAGAGCGCTTCCACATGAAGCAAATTGTGTGCGGCGATCCGCTCGACCAGTTCGGGCTCGTATTTCTTGTAGAGTCTCCTTGTGATCCGGGCGACGTCTTCTCCGTTTGGTTCGACCGGGAGCGGTAGCTCGAGCGCTTCGGCGATGTGTGCGCGCGAAGTGCGGGGTAATGGGAAAAAGGGCTTTAGGTCCAAGAAGCGCTGGCGGACGTCCCGTACGCCTTCGAACGCAAAGGAGAGCCCGTGCTTCTCTGCGCGCGCTTCCAGAAAGGGGAGAAGAAACCCCGCGTGAAACACGCAGAGCGTTTTCGATTGGAGGACGGGCAGTACCGTCACGAGAAGATGGCCTTCGTCATCCGGGGTCGTTGCGATCCACTGCTTGGTGTGGAGCGCTCCGTCTTTTATTTGTGCGAGGGCGATGGTCGAGATTCGATCACGCCCTTTCATAAGGCCCGTCGTTTCGATCTCGAGAAGGTGAAAGGAACTCTCTCCTTCGTGCCGAACGGGTGCGACATAGCGTTTTTTTATGATCATTGGGTTCACCGGATTTATTATACCATTTCGATTGCGTGTAGCTGTGGCACTTCACTCAATGATTCGGTATAATGATCGAAAGGGGGGTACAAAATGGATAAACTTTTACGGGCAGAGGAAGCGCTTCGCAAGAACGGTTTCGATGCCGATGCTTTTGAAACGAAAGAGGATTGTATTCGGGACATTCTTCGCAAATTACCGAAGGATACGACGATCGCTTTTGGCGGATCGATTACTTTAAAAGAACTCGGACTGTATGAAAGATTGAAAGAAGAAGACTACGACGTGAAATGGCATTGGATGGATAAAGAAGACAATATCCTGATGAATGTTCGCACGAGAAGAGTCTATATTACAAGCTCCAATGCCGTGACAGAGGACGGCAAGCTCGTCAACATGGACGCCAACGCAAACCGCGTCGCTTCCATGATGTTCGGGCACACGGACGTATACATTATCTGCGGGCAGAACAAAATCGTATCGGACGAGGCGGCAGCAAAAGACCGAATCCGAAATATCGCGGCACCGCTGAATGCAAAAAGACTGAGCGTAAAAACGCCTTGCGTCACGACCGGGAAGTGTACCGATTGCGATTCACCCGAACGCATCTGTAATGTAGAGACGGTTCTGCACAAGAAACCGGCACCGACGAATATCCACGTCATGCTGATTAAAGAAGATCTCGGGTATTAATGAGCCTTTATTTTGACCATGCAGCAACGACCGAGCCGGCAGCTTCGGTCGTTCGTTGTATTACGGAAGCCTTGACCATCGACTACGCAAACCCCTCATCGCTGCATCGCGCGGGGCTTCATGTGGAAAGAAAGATCGAAGAGGTGCGGACGCGAATCGCTAAGGAGCTCTCGTGTACGAGCGAAGAGGTGATCTTCACCTCGGGCGGAACCGAAGCGAATCAGCTGGCGCTCTCCGGCACCTTAAAGTCGGGCGACCGGGTGCTGGTTTCTCCGCTGGAGCATTCGAGCATTACGAAAGCGCTCGAACAATGGGCGCAATTGGGCGTTACGGTAGAAAAAATCCCGGTCGATCCTTACGGGGTCGTCTCGCTGGAGGCGCTGGAGAATTTGCTCGAATCGCCTTGCCGCCTGCTGAGCGTACAACAGGTGAACAACGAGATCGGCACCTTTCAACCGCTCATAGCCATCGGGCAACTCTTGAAGCGCAAAGCAAAGGATGCGCTTTTTCACGTGGACGGGATCCAAGCGTTCGGAAAGTATCCGGTGCCGCTCAACGAGGCGCAAATCGACTTGTATGCGATGAGTGCGCATAAGATCAACGGAGCGAAGGGCTCGGGCGCCTTATTTATCCGAAAAGGTACGGTCGTGCGCCCGATGCAACCGGGCGGCGGGCAAGAGCGAGGCCTTCGGGGCGGCACGCAAAATGTCCCGGGGATCTTGGGTTTTGGAGAAGCGCTTAGGCTTTGGCA
>CAZFWK010000092.1:5410-7010 GCA_964522555.1 uncultured Peptoniphilaceae bacterium
AGAACGCTCCGAGACTCTGTCCAAAAGGAGATCGAAGCGGTAGAAGGCGCGAAAGTGTTGTCACCCGCTACGGGCAGCGACTTCATCCTGAACATCGCATTCACCGACTGCAAAGCGGAAGTGCTCCTCCACATGCTGGAGCAAAAGGGGATTTATGTTTCGAGCGGCTCCGCTTGCGGCAAAGGCAAGACGAGCCCGGTACTGGAGGCGATCGGCGTGGGCTGTGACTACTTGGAAGGCCCGATTCGCATGTCGTTTTCGTATACGAACCGGCTCGAGGATGCGAAGGTGCTTTGCGATGAACTGAAAGGTGGACTGAATATGATCCGCATGATAAAGAGGAATAAAAGGTGACGCCGGTCTTAGCGATCAGCTTTGGTGAGCTCACCCTAAAAGGCGCCAACCGAAAGAGCTTCGAAGACAACGCGATCCGAAAGCTGTTGAACGCGCTCAAGCCCTATCCCTTTTCGAAGCTGTATCGCGAACAGGGGAAAGTGTATATCGAAGGAGACGAAGCCCTCTTCCCGCAAATGATCGATGCGGCCAAGAAAGTATTCGGGATCCACTTGATCAGCCCGCAACTGCGCACAGGGAAATCTTGGAAAGAGATCCGAGAAGCGGCCGTCGTAACGGCGCAAAAAGCTTCGGAAGAAGGAGAGATCGCCACCTTTAAAGTGGATACCCATCGCACCGACAAACAGTACCCGATGAAATCTCCCGAGATCAACCGTGAGCTGGGCGGCGCGATTTTAGCCGCGACCGATTGGAAAGTGGACGTACACCATCCCGATCTGTACTTGTATGTGGACATTCGCGAATACGCCTATGTGTACACGAAGCGGATCCGAGGCTATGCCGGGCTTCCCGTGGGCGCATCGGGGAGAGGCTTGCTGCTCCTTTCCGGCGGAATCGACTCCCCCGTAGCGGGCTTTTTGATGGCCCGGCGCGGGATGCAGGTGGACGGGCTCCATTTCCACTCGTATCCGTTTACGAGCGAGCGCGCGGAAGACAAAGTCAAGAAGCTGGCCGAGATCTTGAGCGGCTTTACTGGTCCCATGCAGTTTATTTCGGTCAATCTGTTGCCGATTCAACAAGCGATCAACGAGCATTGCAGGGAAAGAGAGATGACGATCCTCTCTCGACGCTTTATGATGCGAATCGCAGGGCGGTTCGCAGAGCTTCGCGAATACCAGGCGCTCATCACGGGAGAGAGTTTGGGGCAGGTGGCGAGCCAAACGGTGCAGAGCATGCATGTGATCGACAGCGTGACCCCGCATTTGATCTTGCGACCGCTGGTCGGACTCGACAAGATCGAGATCACGAAATGGGCCGAGGAGATCGGCACGTATGAAACGTCGATCCTGCCGTTTGAAGACTGCTGCACGGTGTTCTTGCCGGCGCATCCGGTTACGAAACCCAGGCTCCACGATATCGAAACGTCGGAAGAGAAGCTGGATGTAGAAAAGCTGGTAGAGGATGCGGTGGCATCGGCTACGATCGTGCGAATCGGGTAAATTGACAAGGGCCCGCGGTCGTCCTATACTTGAACGAATTACAGTAGTACAATATAGAAAATAAGAGAAGATGCAAGTTCGCGAAC
>CAZFWK010000093.1:0-7002 GCA_964522555.1 uncultured Peptoniphilaceae bacterium
TGATCGCAACCATACAGTACACCTCCTCATTCCCTTACTCGCCAATGCAGGTGCTTTCGCTTGTGTTCAACCTGTTCTGAGCGGCTATACCCAAGTATTCTATCAAATACGGGGTTTGCTGTCAATTAATATGCGAGATCGATCGCTTCCGTATTTTCTCCGATCGAGTCCTTCGGTCGGTTTTCGTAAATGACCCACTCGCCGCGGTTTGCATCGTAACGCATCGCGTGCTGGATGTTTTCTCTCGCTTCCGTCATCTCCAAGCGGATCGGCCTAAAGATACCGCCTTGATATTCTTGGAAGTGGTACACATATTGCTCGGTAATGCGCGCGTAGTAATCGCCGTCTTCGTCGTCGAATTGGATACTGTTCATGTCGAAGTGCGCTTTGTCCGATACGCGCACGATCCGATGGTTCTCATCGACCAGCTTTTGAATATAGGATCTTCTTTCGGAAAGAAGCGGATCGGTGATATTGCTGTAATTGTCGGGCTTCAGATTCGAGATCGCGTAGGCGTCTTCTTCCAGATACTTTACAACCGCGCTTTGCAATTGGCGAATCAGGGTATCGTTCATGCTGTTGATCGTAAAGTCCAGCGTGCCGGCTTCCGCGAGCGACAGGGTGTCGCTTTCGAAGGTGCCCCACGGGAATTTCTTCGAGATGCTGATCGTTTCGTAGCTGTTTAAAATATCCGCGATCATATCGTCTCCGGCGAGGTCGTACACGGTCTTTCCGGTGTTCACGCCGTCTAAGATGACGATCGCATTGGAGTAGCCCCACGAGAAAGTAAACGGCTTCGAATACGAGAACAGGAGTTTTTCATTGTCTCCGACGGTCAGCACATTCGACTTCGTCAGCTTTCCTTCTTGCATCATCTCGAGCTGAATCGTATCTTCCGGCTTAACCGGCCCGATCATTCGATGGAAGGGGATGAGCGCTTTTCCTAGCACGCCCTTGTTTTCTCCGTTAATATAGATCGTCGCTTCATCGTGATATTCGCTGATCTCGACCATATTCGGGAAAGTAAACGCGATCGCCTGTCCGTCGTCTTTCGCTTCTACGGTTTCGGTCAACACGCTACCAAGCGGGGTGTCCAATTTGAGTTGGACCTTTACAGGCGTATCAAACGGGCCGAATTTGAATCCTCCCGCCGCCATATCCTTCACTTTTCCTTTGTCTTCCCCGTTAATCATCACATTGGCTTCTTCTTGGGGCGAGGTAAAGGTGGCGAATTTTCCGACATTTTTTAAGTCCGTGACGAGCATCCCGTCCTTCAAAGACTTATTGGTTGTGGTTAGCGTTACGTCCGCACTTGCATTCAGAGGCGTAAGGCCTTCTGTGTACGAACTCGTAATATTGTGAGGCCCGGGCAACAGCGCCGTAATGGAAATCGGCTTCTCGGGTGACACATCGATCGGTTCCGCTCCGTCTACGGATACTTTCGTATTCGGATAGGTGACCAGCGGGTTGATCGAAAAGGTCTTGATCTTCATCGAGTATGAGTTAAACAGCCAGTATTGAGAGCCGGTTTCTTCGATCCAAACGTCGGCATCGGGTGTGCGGCCGGCGGTTTCGTCGAATGCACTCAAGCTCGCGAGCAGATTCGCTTTGTATTCCGGGTCATTGAGCAAGGATTTGAACGGTTCCAAGGTCTTCGCCGTTACGGAAGCACCGTCCGCGTGCAGCATCCCTGCGATCTTGTCCATATCGTCCTCTTCGAGTGCCGTCGCAAAGTTCTCGGAAAGGCGAAGCGGATTGGTCATGTAGTCGCCCGTATAGAAGAGCCCGATTCCGATTGCCAACAGGATTGCAGCTGCGATCCCGCCGTACATGAGTTTCTTCTTCGTGGGCATCTTTTCTTTCGGGGGCTTAGGCGTCTCCTCCGATACGACCTCTTCTTCAACCGCATCGGAAGCCACAACAACCGGTTCTTCTTCCGGTCGGGCTTCTTCGTCTTCTTGCTTGACTCCGAAGATCCGTTGGAACCAGGTTAGCTCCGGTTGCGGTTCTTCGAATTCGTCCGTATCCAAGTCGGGCTCGTCCGTCTCCACAGAATCGACCATCTTTTCTTCTTTCGCAATCGAGACAAATACCGGCGCCTCGATGGTCTCTTCTTGAAGCGGCGGTAGGGTCTCTTCCGCTGGTTTTTCTTCTATCGCGGCCGGCTCTTCTGAGGCCGGTTCTTCTTCTTGAATGCCCAATATGGCTCGCCAGCCGGTCTTCTTTTCTTCTTTTGACTTTTCCTGTCTGACGCGACGGACCTTTTCTCCCTCCGCCTCTTCGCCTTCTTTTACATCCACACCCTCGATATCGGGCGCGTCGGTGCCCAACAAGAAGCGCTTCGCTTTTCCAAGCAACGATTGCTTTTCGGGGAGATCGTCCTTCGTTAGAATTTCATCTTCCGGGATCAGCACGTCGCCCTTTTGGCTTTCTTTCAAGTTTTCAAAAAGTCCGGCCATGTGCTTTTTGCCGGCTTCCTTCTCGGCGTCGGGGCGATTGTCGTAGCGTTCCTTCTCGCGTCTTCGCTCGATCTCCCGCTGAATCTCTTCGATCGGAAGCTCAAGCGTATCGTCCAGGATCTTGACTTTATTGCGCTTCTCCCGATCCCGATCGCGGAAAGTAAAGATCCCCTTGGGCGACTTCAGATCGGAGCTCTCCTTTTGTACGGGCTCTGTGACCTTCTCAGGCTCCGGCACGGGTTCCGGCTTGGGTTCGGAAGGCTTGCTCGCCGCTTTTTCAAGCGCATCCTTTATTTCTTTTTTATGTTCATCCTCTTCGGAAAAGAAGTCGTCGAACGAGAAAATCCCCATCGAATTGGCGGTTTCCCCGGTCTTGGCACCGCATCGCGGGCAGAACTTCGCATTCGGACGAAGCGTATTTCCACATTTATGGCATTGGTGTTCCGTCATATTGTTCACGCATCCTTATCGTTCGTCATAATTCTATAGCTTACCAGTTTTAGAATACAACAGAAACCCTTTGATTGCAAGAATCGGAAAGCCTGTGTGCGATCAAATTCCGGGTCGTTCTTTCAACTGTGCGATTCTTCGATATCGGAGAGATTCGGGTAAGAGAAGTCCCTGTTGTTCGGCAAGATACGGCAGCAATTCGGACGGTCGGATCGTATCGACATCGTGACTTCCCAAAGTGACGATCAGATTCGCTCCCTCGCAATAGGACGGTCCGGTCAATGGGACAAGGTCTTTGGTTTGCACTTTGCGCTTTCCCTTTTTCACCGATTCCCGCGTGTAGATCACCTCGGGCTTTTCTCGAATCTCTGCGATCGCTTGTTGAAACGCCTCGCACATCGCTTCACTGAGCCCGATGACCTCATAGGTGGAGAAGCGGTAAGCGGTATGCAAGTCGACTTTCCCTTCCATCTCGACAAACGCCGTCACTTGGACGCCATTCGGAAGCTGCGCATTCAGTGCCGTTCTCTTCTCTTCCGTGAAGCTTTCATCCGTCTCGATCAGCATCATCTCCGCGGTGCTCTCGTAACCCAATGGCAGGGGATTCGTGACGGCGAGCTTTTGCTGCGGGTTAAAGCCTTCCGTATAGCAAATGTCGACCCCCGCTCGCTTGATCGCACGTCGAAAAAGTCTCGTCATATCCAAATGCGACAACAAGCGCATATCTCCGAGCTTTGTAAAAGTTAGTAGCGTACGCATGGACTCGTCCCCCGTATCTCAAGATCGCCCACTCCGCACAGCTCGCAGCCTTCGCGGCAATCGGAAGTGACCTCTCCTTTTCGCGCTCTTTCGTATTCACGCGCGAGAAATTCTTTCGTCACGCCGATGTCGACAAAATCCCAAGGGAGGATTTCGGTGATGTCGCGCTCCCGATTTGCGTAAAAGGCCGGGTCGATCCCGTTTTTCTCAAATGCCACGCGGTACGCTTCTTCATTGAGTCGATCTTCCCAGGAATCCAAAACGCTGCCCTCACGCATCGCATCGACCAGAACTGCGGCCATCTTGCGGTCCCCTCGCGCAAAGATCGCCTCCAAGCGGCTGAGCGCGGGCTCATGATAGCGGTACGTGATCTTCGGGTCGCGCAATTGCTTTCGTAACCGGTCGATCTTCGCCGTGAAGTCTTCTACGGACACTTGCCCTACCCATTGGAACGGGGTAAAAGGCTTTGGTACAAAGCAAGCGGTACTGATATTGATCTTCAAGTTCCCGCGCATTTCCTCTTTCGGTCTCGAAAAGAACATTCGCTTCACTTGATGCCCGATGTCCGCGATCCCGTCTAAATCCTTCTCTTCTTCCGTCGGCAGCCCCATCATAAAGTAGAGCTTAATCGTCGAATAGCCGTTTGCAAAGGCGAAGGTGAGCGCGCGCTCGATATCCGCTTCGTCAATCCCTTTGTTGATGACATCTCGAAGCCTTTGGGTTCCCGCTTCGGGCGCGAAGGTCAGGCCCGTCTTTCGTACCTTTTCGATCTTAGGCAAGATGGATAAGCTCTCGCTGTCAAGCCGCAACGACGGCAGGGAAATCCCCACGCCTTTGTTTTCATAACGCTCCAAGAGATCGTCGACGAGCGTGTCGATTCGAGTGTAGTCGCATGAACTCAACGAAGACAACGATACGTCGTCGTATCCGCTTTGTTCGATCAGTTTGGATGCGAGCGAAAGCAGTCGTTCCGGCGCTTTCTCCCGCACCGGCCTCGAAGTCATGCCGGCTTGGCAGAATCGGCACCCCTTTGTGCAACCGCGTAGGATCTCCAAAACGACCCGGTCATGAATGATCTCGAGAAACGGAACGATAATTTGGTCGGGATAAAAGACGTCGTCTACATTCTCGACCACGGCTTTTCGGATGCGCTCCGGGGCCATGGGGTGAAGTCGAACTCTCTCTCGGATCGTACCGTCTTCGTTATAGACTTCTTCGTACCAAGACGGGATATACACCCCTTGGATCCCCGCGATCGCCTCGTAAAACTCCGCACGCGACTTCCCTTCCTCTTTCATCCTTTGGAAAATTCGGAGGATCTCGGGCAATGCTTCTTCGGCTTCCCCGATAAACATCACGTCAAAAAAAGGTGCGATCGGTTCGGGGTTTACGGTGCCGATCCCGCCTGCAAAGATCAGCGGGTACGATTCGTCCCGGTCTTTGGAATAGAGCGGGATCCCCGCCATATCGAGCATGTGGAGCACCGTCGTGTAGCTCATCTCGTATTGGAGCGTAAAGCCCGCGATGTCGAAGTCTCGAAGCGGGGTGCCCGTCTCGATCGATGCGAGCGGATAGCCAAACTCCTTCATCTTCTCTTCCATATCCGGCCAAGGCATAAAGACGCGCTCGCAATAAAAAGATTCCATCTTGTTGATGAGATGGTAAAGGATATGCATCCCCAGGTGGCTCATCGCGATTTCGTATACATCGGGGAAGCAAAACGCAAAGCGCGTTTTGATCTCGTTCTCGTCCTTAAATACGGAGCCGACTTCCTGCCCGATATAACGGGCCGGTTTTTCGACGGATTCGAGGATTCGATCCCTAATTTCTGTCATGTGATTTTCCTTTCCATCTCTCGAAAAGGGCTGCAAAAAAGCCCGGCTTCGTACCGCCTCGAAAGAAAGCGCCGAGCTTGGATAACTCGGTGCTTGTGAAGTGCGCGGGCGCATTTTGCCCGATCCAAAGCATTTGATCGTATTCCATTTCCGGTAATCGTTCGACCGTATCCGCGTCTGCCAGAAGCAAGAGTCCCGGTAAGTCGGCAAGCTCTCCCACACCGTCAAAAGGGGGAAGTTCCGCATCAAGAGGCGGTGGATACACCGCCATCAACCCGTCGATTTTCGTCTCATACAAGGCTTCTTCCCATGTGCAAAGTTCGTGCAGCACGTCAAACGAGTGGTAAATCGGAAGCCCGTCGTCTCGATACCCGACATTCTTTTTCTCACGCGTACGCCTGAGGTCCACAAGCCGCATCTCTTCGGTCTTATCGAACTCCGCGAGCGCCTGTGCAAGCTCATCGTCTCTCGTCAGCCCGGTCAATAGGATTTTCATCTTATTCTTCGATATCC
Organism: uncultured Peptoniphilaceae bacterium; assembly: GCA_964522555.1. Classification (GTDB taxonomy): domain Bacteria; phylum Bacillota; class Clostridia; order Tissierellales; family Peptoniphilaceae; genus JAAYQA01. The sequence goes on from CAZFWK010000093.1 coordinate 6,017, forward strand.
TCCGATGGTGCGATCTCCTCGATCGGTTGTGCTGGATACGCCTTCAGATACGTCGCGATGATCTCGCGCGTCATGGGTGCTGCGTTCGAGCCCGACCCGCCCTGAAAGAGCACGGTCGCAACGGCGATTTGCGGATCGTTCAGCGGCGCGAACGCCACGAACCAACCGTAGTCGTCGTAAACCTCGCCGGTCACGGGATTGATCCCGGATCGCTCTGCGGTCCCCGTCTTTGTTCCCACTTCAACCGGAAGCGTGCTGAAAATCTGCCCGACGCTACCGTAGCTTCCGGCAGCTGCCATCCCATCCACCACGAATTGCAATTCGCCTTCGTTGCGGAGCTGAATCTTTTCCGATTCGAAGGATCCCGAGGTAAGCAGCGTCGTGTTGTTGTAGTTCATGCTCTTGCTGAAGAGCGTCGTCTTGTTTCGATGGCCGCCATTTGCCAAAGTCGCAACCATATTCGCCATCTGGATCGGGGTATAGGCGTTTTGCCCCTGCCCGATCACGACATTGAGCGTGTCCGTGATATCCCATGTCGCTTGGTTGATATAGGTAAACTTCAAGATATCCGTCAGAGGCGCTACATTTCCCGCGAGCGGTGTCTCCGCAGTATAGCCCATCTCGGAAAGTCGCTCGGATACTTGTTGGCGCGTGACGATTTGCGGTTCGTCAATCCACGAGAGGATCTTTTCGATATTTTCCGTTCGTTCGGAGTTCGGCTTCGGATTTTTCGGGTCTTCGTAGTCGGACAAATTGTCGACCAAAAATTGCTTCATCAGTGCGCTGATCGTCTCGATCTTTGCGAGCGGGTCGGGGATTTGTCCCGATGCTTCTTGCGGCGTGTTGATCTCGATCCCGGTCGGCTTATCGAGCCCGAACTGCTTCGTTGCGTTCTCGATGTCTTCGATATCCAGCGTGACGCCTGTAGGCACTCCGGTCGTATCATTTCTTCCAAGTGCCATCGCGTAGAAATAGTAGTTGCACGA
>CAZFWK010000094.1:0-6864 GCA_964522555.1 uncultured Peptoniphilaceae bacterium
GGAGGTGTACTGTATGGTTGCGATCATCAAAACCGGTGGAAAACAATACACTGTTACGGAAAATGATGTAATACAAATCGAAAAGCTCGACGCGGAAGTAGGCGATACCGTCGTATTCGACGAAGTGTTGTTCACTTCGATCGACGGCAAAGTTACCGTTGGACGTCCGTTTGTAGACGGCGTCAGCGTAAAAGGCGTAGTAGAAGAGCAAGGCAAAGGTGAGAAAGTCATCATCTTTAAGTTTAAGCGTAAAAAAGACTACCGTAAAAAACGCGGACACAGACAACTGTATACACAAGTGCGTATCGAGAAAATCGAAGCGTAATGATACGGGTATCTGTCATTCAAGCGGACCGCTGGAGAGTCCGCGTGCGCGGACATGCCATGACCGGCCCTCACGGGCAGGACATCGTGTGTGCAGGCGTTTCGGTACTGGCGATCAATACGGCGAACACATTGGTAGCCGTGATCGGCTTGAATGAACGCGAAATGGTTACAAAAGTAGAAGAGGGCGCATTCGACCTTTCGGTTCGAGCCGATAGGCTCACGAAAAGGCAGAGGCGCGATACACATTTGATATTTCAGGCGTTTCGATTGGGCGTGCGAGAGATCGCAAAAGCCTATCCGAATGCCGTACACTACCAAGAAGGGGGTGTTTGGAATGATAAAGATGCAATTACAACTGTTCGCCAGCAAAAAGGGCGTCGGGAGTTCGAGAAACGGTCGTGATTCTGCTGCAAAACGCCTGGGCGTGAAGCGCGGAGACGGTCAATTCGTTTTAGCCGGAAACATACTCGTCCGCCAACGCGGAACGAAGATTCACCCCGGTACCAATGTCAGAAGAGGGTCGGATGATACCTTGTTCGCAGTTGCAGACGGAACGGTGCGCTTTGAGCGCCTGGGTCGCGACAAAAAGAAGGTCAGCGTCTATCCACAAGAAGCATAGAACCGTAAACTTGAGGCTGTCTTTTGACAAGCTCAGTTTGTAATCAAAGTACTTTTCGATATCGAGTGAAGGAGAGGCCGGTGTACCCCTTGAGGCCATATCCTGGCCGCAATCGCTTCTGGCCAAGCGCAAAAGCTTTCGCTTGGAGAAGCTTTGCATGAGTCTTGCATTGCATTTTGAACTGCATCAAAATGCGCAAGGCTTGCAAGCGGTCCGTGAGCGTGCCGAAAGGGGTATACCGGACTCGACTGAACGGACTTTGCAAGCACTCTGGGGCTGTCTTTTGACAGTCTCTTTTTTTACCACGGGCACAGCTGCCCACAGGAGCCAAAATGTTTATAGATAAAGTAAAAATCGAAGTGAAAGCGGGGGACGGCGGCGACGGAGCGGTCGCCTTCCGTAGAGAAAAATACGAACCCGCAGGCGGACCTGCGGGCGGGGACGGAGGCAACGGCGGAAGCATCATCGTGATCGCGGACACCGGACTCCATACGCTGATGGACTTTCGCTACCGAAGACACTACAAAGCCGAGCGAGGCGAAAACGGCCGCAATAAGCAACAATACGGAAAAGGCGGGGAAGACCTCACCTTGCGCGTACCTGTCGGTACGCTCATCAAAGACGAAGAGACCGACACCGTCATTAAAGATATGAACGAACCGAATGTTCCCTTTGTGCTCGCACAAGGCGGACGAGGCGGACGCGGGAATATCAAATTCAAGTCGTCGATCCGCCAGGCGCCCCGATTCGCCGAACCCGGCAGAAAAGGAGAGCTTCGCAATATCGTGCTCGAACTAAAAGTGATCGCGGACGTTGGGCTGATCGGACTGCCCAATGTGGGGAAATCGACGCTTCTTTCCGTGATCACGGAAGCAAAACCCAAGATCGCCAACTATCACTTTACGACCCTGCAACCGAACTTGGGCGTCGTAAAGATCGGCGCTTATGAAGACTATGTCGTAGCGGACATCCCCGGTTTGATCGAAGGGGCATCGGAAGGAGCGGGGCTCGGGCTCGATTTCCTGCGCCATGTAGAGCGCACGCGGATGCTCGTCCACGTGTTGGACACGGCCGGTTCGGAAGGCCGCGACCCGGTAGAGGATTTTGCGCTCATCATGAATGAGCTGAAAAGCTATAGCGAGAAGCTCGCCGGAAAGCCCATGATCGTGGCGGCCAACAAGACCGACCTGCCCGATGCGGAGGAGAATCTCGAGCGGATCCGCGCAATCGATGGGGTCGAAGCCGTGTACCCGATCAGCGCCGCTACCCTATCAGGGATCGACACGCTAAAGTACGCGATCTACGAGAGGCTGAAGGAGATTCCGACCGAATACGAAACCTTCGACCGCGAGTTTATTCCGAAAGCCACCAATATCGACATACCGACCACGATCGAAGTGATCGACAATAAGTATGTGGTATCGGGAAGCTTTATCGAAAGACTGGTATACCGCACGAATTTCGAAGATTATGAGGCGACCGTCCACTTCCAAGATCAGCTGAAAAGGCACGGGATCATCGATGAACTGAAAAAAATGGGTATACAAGAAAATGACACCGTCGTGCTCGACGAGATCGAATTTGAGTTTGTAGAATGAGGACACTATGATTACACCGAAACAAAGAGCTTTTTTGAAAAAGGAAGCACATGCGCTTGAACCATCCATCATGGTCGGGAAATCCGGCGTGACGGAGACGGTCATCAAGCAGGTCGAAGAGATGCTGGAAAAAAGAGAACTGATCAAGGGCAAGTGCCTGGACACCTCGCCTGAAGATGCAAAAGAGATCGCGCAAATCCTGATCGATCACACCGGCAGCGACTTCGTGCAAACGATCGGGCGCACCTTTGTGCTGTATCGCCCGGCGAAGAAGCCGGTATTGGTATTGCCCAGGTGACTCGGATCGCACTGTTCGGCGGAAGCTTTAACCCGATCCATCTAGGGCATTTGTGGATGGCGCAAGCGATGCTGGACACGCTAAACGTAGACGAGGTGCTCTTCATGCCGACGGGCGACTCCCCGCATAAAGGGGAGATGCTCGACGCATCGCACCGAGCCGATATGGTAGAGCTTGCCTGCGAAGCGCAAGCGGGCTTTTCCTGCTCCCGATTGGAGGCGGACCGCGAAGCGGTAAGTTACACGATACGCACGGTGGAACACCTGCTCGAAACGAATGATGGCGCGAAAATCGATCTTTTGATCGGGCTCGACAGCTTTTTGCAGTTTCACACGTGGAAAGAGTACGAGAAACTGTTGAAGCTAGTAAAGCTCGTCGTCGTGCCTCGCGTGACGGAAATCGATCTACCCATCACCGAACAACTCAAACGATTACAGGAGAAAGGCGCAAAAGTTCACTTCTTGCCGATGCCCGTAATCGAGATTTCGTCAACCGGCATAAGGGATCGCGTTCGAAACGGTCGAACGATTCAGAACCTGGTGCCCGATGCCGTGCGGGAGTATATTCTAAAACACGGGCTCTACGAAGATGCAGCATGGAAGGGCATGCGGGAACGATTAAAGCAGAATCTGAGCAAGGGGCGTTACGAACACAGTCTTCGCGTGTCGGAATTCGCCGTGAAGCTTGCGCGCGCACATCGTGTGAACGAAGAGAAGGCGGAGATCGCCGGACTTCTCCACGATTGTGCGAAAGGAAAGGAAGAGGAAGTGCTGAAAGACCCGCAAATCGCGAAAGCTTTCTCGCACACACACGAGCCAAATACTCTTTGGCACACGTATTTGGGGCCGATCGTAGCCGCTTCCGAGTATGAGGTATTGGACCCTGTGACCCTTCGCGCGATGCGCTCGCATACGACGGCGGCGCACCCGATGTCCGATCTGGATAAGATCGTCTATATCGCGGATAAAGTCGAACCGGGACGGCACGACCCCGACAATGTGTTTTTTCGAAAACTTGCCTTGCACGATTTAGACGAAGCATTTTACGCTGTCATGCAATCGAGCATCGAGTATTTGGAAGAACGCGGATTACCTGTACATGAAGAAACAAAAAAGGTTTGGAAAATAATGAATGAGGAGAGTCGATCTTGACAGAAAAATGTAAAATAATTGTATCCGCAATGGAAGATAAGCTGGGAACCGATATTACCACGATCGAATTCACGGATTCGTCGGTGGCGGACTATTTTGTCATCGCAACAGGCAATGTACCGAGTCACACGCAAGCGATCGCAGACCACGTAGAAGCCGAATTGGAGAAAGCCGGCTTCACTCCACAAGGGCGGGAAGGCTATCGTGAAGCGAACTGGATCCTGTTGGACTATGGAGACATTATCGTTCACGTATTCTTAAAGCGAGACCGCGAGTACTACGCGCTCGAAACTCTCTGGCGAGACCAGAAGATCACGAAAATCCACGAGGAGGAATTAGTATGAAATTCGTACACACTGACAACGCACCCCAAGCGATCGGTCCCTATTCGCAAGGAACGGTAACCGAAGGCAAGCATGTATTCGTATCGGGCCAACTGCCGGTCGATATGCAAACTGGACAATTGGAGACCGATATCGAAAAAGCTACGCTCGCTGCACTCCAAAATGTGGAAGCGATCGTCGTAGGAGCGGGCGGATCGAAAGAGAGCATCGCGAAAGTAACGGTACTCGTGCGAAATATGGCGGACTTTTCGAAGATCAACGAAATATATGCAAACTTCTTTGGCGATCACAAACCCGCACGTGCATTGTTCGAAGTGAGCGGCTTACCAAAAGATGCCGTCATCGAAATCGAAGCCGTCGCAAATCTGTAATATTTGGGGCTGTCGGAAGACAGTCCTTTAGTTTGTAGATAGAGTTATTTTTGAGAAGGAGTGAAGGAGAGCCCGGTATACCCCTTGAGGCCATATCTTGGCCGAGCGGTCCGTGAGCGTGCCGAAAGGGGTATACCGGGCTCGACTGAACGGACTTTGTCATCACTCAGGGGCTGTCAGAAGACAGTCCTTTTGTTTGCTTTCATTGTCGAATATTGATTTTCTTTATGACCGCTTCGCCCTTAAGCGGTCCTTTTTGTGTTGGGATAGGTGAAATTACGGGCATAATCTGATAGACTGAAAATATGACGATACGGTACTCGTTGTGGAGGGTGCGATGGACTTTTTTAAGAACAAAGAGAATATACTCGTGCTTGCGATCGTTGCGCTCGTGTTGTTTTTCTCGTTGGGAAAAGAAAAACTCGAACAACCGCAGGTACAAGCCTTGATGGAGGTACAGTCGGAGAACGCCGTAACGGAAGAAAGTCTGATTATGATCCACATCACGGGGCGTATCAAGGCGCCGGGTGTGGTGCGACTGCCCGCAAACGCGAGGCTTTTGGATGCGGTGGAAGCCGCTGGAGGCTTGCAACCGGATGCCGACTCGGAGCGAATCAATCTGAGCATGAAGCTGAAAGATGAAGATCGGATCCACATCCCTGCAATCGGGGAAGAATCCGACATTATCCCGGTCGGGGTGAGCACGGAAAAAGGCCAAGTGGATTTGAATCACGCGACACAAGCGGAACTGGAAAGTCTTCCGGGAATCGGCCCGGCACTCAGCAAACGTATACTTGACTATCGCGAAAGTACGCCCTTTACCGCGATTGAGGACATTAAAAATGTCAGCGGGATCGGCGACAAATTGTTTGAGGGCATGAAAGAATATATTACAGTGAGGTAGAAATTGATGGAAGAGATAAAACTGACGCAATATGCGAAGACATCCGGCTGAGCGGCGAAAGTCGGACCGGACCGACTGGCACAGGTGCTGTGCCATATGAAACCGCCGTCGGATGAAAGGCTCCTTGTAGGGCTCGAAACCTCCGATGATGCGGCTGTGTATCAAGTCAATGACGAAGTCGCCGTGATCCAAACGCTGGACTTTTTCACTCCGATCGTAGACGACCCCTATACCTTTGGGGCGATCGCCGCGACGAACTCCCTTTCCGACGTATATGCGATGGGCGGAGTGCCGGTGACGGCGATGAATATCGTCTGCTTTCCAAAGGACCTCGACCCGGGGATTCTCACCGAGATCCTAAAGGGCGGCCAGGATAAGATGATCGAGGCCGGCTGCCTCTTAGTAGGCGGGCATACAGTCGAAGACGACGAGCCGAAGTACGGGCTTTCCGTAATGGGCTTCGTGCATCCGGAAAAAGTATGGATGAACTCGACCGCCAAACCCGGCAATGTACTCGTGTTGACGAAGCCGATCGGCGCGGGGGTCATGAACACCGCGCTAAAAGGCGGGATGATCGAACAAAAGGACCCGGTCTTTTTGACCACGATCGAATGCATGGCGAGGCTCAATAAATACAGCGCGGAAAAATTAGAAGGGCTCACCGTCGACTCCGCCACCGACATCACGGGCTTCGGCCTCTTGGGGCACGCCTACGAAATGGCGAAAGGGGCAGATGTGACCATTCACCTAGATGCCGACCATATCCCGTATTTACCCAAAGCGTTCGAATTCGCAGCGATGGGACTCGTACCCGCCGGCGCTTACGCCAATCGCGAGTACGCGGGGCATGCAGTGCAAGCCGACGAAGATGTAACCGCAACCCAAATGGACCTGCTCTACGACCCGCAAACTTCCGGCGGCCTTCTTGTGGCGATGCCTGAAGAAGACGCGAATGCCTTTATCGAACGAATGAAAGACGAGCCCTTTCCTGCAAGGATCGTTGGCACAGTGACGGAAAAGGAAGAATGCCTGATCCGCGTACACAAAGGAGAGAAGCATGACTAATCTCTATCGACTTTTACCAAAAATGGATACACTGCTCGAGGCAGAAGAACTCTCCGCGCTTCGCGAACAAACCCCTTACCCTGTATTTCTGGAAGCGACACGAGAGGCGCTCGAAGAACTCCGTGCACTGATCCGCCAACCGGAAGAGGGAGTTGTGCTGGAAGTGGAGATCAAAAAAATCGGTACG
>CAZFWK010000095.1:0-6757 GCA_964522555.1 uncultured Peptoniphilaceae bacterium
ATTAAAAAACGCCCATCCCAAAAGGACGAGCGACTCTCGTTTCCACCTATTTTGACCGGCAAATCGACGATAACGGCGCCACCGCACGCTCTTACCGATCCCAGTTCAGAGCGGGACTCAAAGGGGGTCTTCGTATCACGTGCAAGCCCGGGCCTCGCAGCCGGTGAACCCGGTTCTCTTTCTTGCCTTATTGATAGTACTCGTCCTTCTCAATGTCTATTGCTATTTTACCCAAGCAAAGTGAAGATGTCAAGCGCTATTTTCCTAATGGGTGACAATTCTAACTTGCTAACGCATCGAAAGACTATCGACAGTATTCCGATCCTTCCGGATTGTTTGGATATGGTAAAATAATAAAGAAGAGGAGGATTCTCATGCATACGGAAAAACACACCATCCTCGTCATTGAAGACGATGTCGATATCAACGAATTATTATCCACTTATTTACGAGAGGACGGCTTCACGGTCTTGTAAGCCTACTCAGGACTGGAAGGCCTTCCCCATATTACGGACGATCTCTCCCTTGTTTTGCTCGACCTGATGCTACCGCGCTTAAGCGGGGAAGACACGCTGTTCGAGATCCGAAAGATGTCGGATGTGCCGGTCATCGTGATCTCGGGAAAGGTAACTTTAGAAGACAAAGTCCACCTTTTGGAATCAGGTGCCGACGACTATATCACGAAGCCATTTAATCGCAGAGAAGTCATGGCGAGGATCCATGCAGCACTTCGCAGGCAATACAATCTTCGCAAAAAAAAACGAAAAAGAAATGTACCAATACATGGATCTCGTTTTGGATTCCGCGTCGCACGAAGTCAGTTGGCAGGAGACGCAAATCAATTTAACGCAGACGGAGTTTGCCGTGCTTCTTACTATGATGCAGGCGCCTAGCGAAGTCCACAGCCGCGACACGCTTTATGCCAAAGTGTGGAACACGAGTTATTTTGGAGACGACAACGCAATCACAGTCCACATGAGTCGACTTCGGCAGAAACTAAAGCAAGCGAGTTCGTTAGATTTGATCGAAACCGTATGGGGAATCGGCTACAAATTTAGAAAGGCCGATGCACTGGATATCGAGGCATAATGCAAACGATCGTAAAAACCAATCAGCTTACAAAAACTTACGACAACAAATTCGCATTGCAAAACGTAGATATTTCGATCCACGAAGGAGACATCTACGGCATTGTAGGGAAGTCGGAAGCCGGTAAAACGACTCTTTTGAAGCTCATCATGGGACTGACACAAACTACCTCAGGTACAATCTCCCTCTTCAATAGCAATGATCTAGCCGCTCAAAGACAAAAAATCGGTGCGATGATCGAAGGGCCGTCATTTGTTTCCTATTTAACGGCAGAGCAGAATTTGGAATACTTCCGAATCCACAAAGGGGTCGTCGAGAAGGACGTGATCCGCGATGTTCTTGAAATCACCGAATTATATGAGGATCGAAAAACGATCTATCACAAACTGCCGATCGGACTTAAACAACGCTTAGGCTTGGCATTATCGTTATTAGGCGAGCCCGACTTGCTTCTATTAGACGAGCCCGCAAACGGCGTCGACCACTCAGGTATCGCACAGATTCGACGCATCTTAAAGAGGCTTAACCTGGAGAGGCGAATCACTATGATCATCACAAGCCACCTATTAACAGAGCTTTCTTTAGTCGCTACGCGGTTCGCCGTGCTTGATCGAGGCATTTTACTCGAGGAGTTCACAGGAGCCGAACTCGAGCGACAAACTCGTTCCTCCATTCGCATCGAATCCGACAATACGAGTCGCGTCGCGATGATACTGGAAGAGAAGTTTGGGATGACTGAGTTTTCGATCGACGGAGACCATCATGTGCTGCTCTATCAAGGATTCGACAGGATCCCTGCGATCACCAATGCGCTCGTACTGGGGGGCATCTCCATCTGGGGGATCCATAAACAGCGAACCGAACTGGAAACTTTCTTTCTCCAAAAGATCGGAGATACCGATGGTTAATTTTTTAAAAGCAGAGAGTTATCGAGCGCTCAGGCAACCTTCCACTCGCGCCATATTGCTTATCTCCATCGCGCTCGTGATCTTCTTAAGCGTACAAATCCGATTCTTGGGGTACGTTACGCCGACTCTCTTCAATTACTACGACACGCTCGTCGGGATGATGGCATTCGGTATATATACGATCGCAGCTGTCGTGACAGCGTCGTTTGAGAAGGATCGCGCGATGCTCACCCAATTGATCGCACAGGGCCACTCTAAAACCCGCATCGTGATCACGCAGTATATCTCAAGCCTTGGAATGAGTTTCGCATTTGTCTTCCTGCTCTCGCTATTGAGTATCGCATTGGGTTGGTTGCTTTATCAGAATGAACAAAATAAAATTATGGAATACATCGGCATGATTGCGGAGCTCGGCTTTTATTCCTTCGCGATCTTAGTTCCGCTGCAAGCGATCGCGATCTCCCTACAATATATATTTTTCAGAAGTTCGATCAGCATCGCAATGTTTTTTGTCGTGACATTGGTACTGCCCATGCTCTTGGAATTTACAAGAACAGTAAACCGAGCCGTCAATCTCATCATGCTCTATACTCCGTACGATCAACTTTACTATGTTTTTACTCCGTCATTTGATCTGAGTATCTTCATACGAACGATCGCGTTTCATCTGGTGTTTTGGATCGGGTTAGCGCTCTTACGGTTCAGAAAGTTGGAATTATAATGTGGCTGATCTACTTGCTAAGCGGAATCATCCTTTTAATGGCTCTGTATATCGCGCGAAACCGAGTGCAACTTCGCTCGATCGAAACACAGCTTCGGGATCTCATCCGGTCGGAAACGACGAATCGCGTTCTCAAGATTGATCATTCCGGCGAGCAGTTTCAGACTCTGGTCGCGCAGGTGAATCGAGTCCTTAAGCTCTATCGAAACACGGGGTACGAACTTCGAACCGAAAAGCAAAATCTGCAATGGCAGATCACGAGCATCACGCACGATTTGCGAACGCCGCTCACGTCGATCATCGGATATATCGAACTGATCGAGCAGACCGACAACGAAGAGGACCGAAATCGCTATATCGGGGTAATCCGCAGGAAGGCCGAAGTCTTGCAATCGCTTGTAAACGACTTTTATGCGCTTTCAAAGATTGAGGACGCGCTCTACCCCGTTCATCTCGAGGAATGTGACCCGGTTACCATTTTGGAAGATGTCATCATGGTGTATTATGAGGACTTCGAGCAAAATGAGATCGCGCTTCGGATCGACTTGGAGCCTGCGCCAATGGTACTAGCTTCCGGGAAAGACTTGATCCGGATTTATGCGAATATTTTACAAAATATCCTCAAGTACGGGGAGAAAGAAGCCAGCGTAATCCATAACAATACAGAAGAAGGGTGTCAAACCATCTTTTCAAATCGGTTTTCGAAGACAAGGGGCTTTGATGTAAACCGCATCTTTGATCGCTTCTACTCCGGAGACAGCGCGCGCTCGGAACAAAGTTCGGGCCTTGGGCTGTACGCGGCGAAACTCCTCGCGATCAAGCAAGGGCACGATCTCGATGCGAAGGTCGAAGGAAATACGCTTTCGGTCACAATAAACTATCGACTCTATCCTACAGAGGATCAAAGTTAAAGGATGGGTACAATTGGACAAGAGGTGAAATCATGAAGAATTGGATCACACAAAGCGAATTAGAACAAAATATGGTTCGAAGAAAGATCTATGTCGCGTTAGACCACACCGCTCACGCTGCGTTTCAAGAGAGGCATTTGCCAAACTCCGCGTTTCTTTCATTGAAAGAGGACCTGACCGGCACGGCGGAAACCGGAGAGGGCCGGCATCCTCTGCCGGATATGACCGACTTTGCGGACCGGATAATGGCACTTGGGATCGGTGCAGACACACCGGTGCTCCTATACTCCGACGGCATGACGATGGCGATGTACCGCCTATGGTGGATGCTCAAGGCGATCGGTGTAAAGGATATTGTGCTATTGTACGATGCTGCCGGCTCATGGAAAGCCTTCAGTACTCATTTGCAAGATCCAAGGCAATCGAAAAACCGAGGCTCCGGCCTTCGATTCGACGAAAATTGGATCGCAAAAATGGACGAAGTACAAGCTCATGTGAAAAAACAAGATGTGCTCCTCATCGACAGTCGCGACAAAAACCGGTTCGACGGCATCGAAGATACGATGGATCACGTACCCGGCCATATCCCTACGGCCGTTAACTATCCCTACGAAGAGCTGATCCGTGATACCCCTCCTACGAAAGAGGAGATCGAAGAGCATTTTCGCGATCTGACCGACCAACCACTCGTCGTATACTGCGGGTCGGGCGTTTCCGCACCGTGGAATATTTTATTGTTAGACGAGATCGGAAGGCCTTCCAAGCTATACCCGGGATCTTTCAGCGATTGGATCACGAATAAAGAAAACAAAATCGAGAAATAAAATCAGGACATCGGTAGCGTAATGCTCCGATGTCCTGATTTGTCACTTGAACTGTTCGAATGGGCTCAACATGATCGGTACGAGTTACGTACTATACTTCCGCTTTCTTATTAATCTTGTGCTTGCCTGATCCTTCTTTCGGAGTCTCTCTTCGCTTCGGTTTCTCGCTTATCGTACAGTTTCTTCCCACGTGCAAGTCCCAACTCGAGCTTTACGCGCCCCTCTTTTAAATACAATTTGAGCGGCACGAGCGTTAGCCCTTTCTCTTTCACTTTGCCCAAAAGACGATCGATCTCTCTCTTGTGCATCAAAAGCTTTCTTACACGCAGTGGGTCCGTATTGTGAATATTCCCCTGCTCATAAGGGCTGATATGGCAACCATGCAAAAAAATCTCTCCGTTTGTGATCTGCGCATAGCTTTCCTTTAGATTTGCCTTTCCCTGACGAATGGACTTCACTTCCGTGCCGGTCAATACCATTCCCGCTTCGTAGCTCTCTTCAATAAAATAAGAGAAATTTGCTTTTCTATTTTGTGCCAGTACTTTCATTCGATTTTCCTTCCCTGACGAGATCAAAATCGATCTGTCTTCTTTCCACATCTACACCCGCGACTACGACCCGAACCGGGTCCCCTAAACGGATCATCTCTTGCGAGCCCGCCTTCTTAAGCGTATAGTGTGCGTCGTCAAATTCATAATAGCCGGGGAGCTCGCGGATATGCACAAGCCCTTCGACTGTGTTCTCTAATTGTACAAAAAATCCAAAAGAATTAACAGAGGAGACAATCCCGTCGAATTCCGAACCAATATATCTTTCCATATATTCCGCTTTCTTGAGGTCGCTCACTTGACGCTCGGCCTCGTCTGCTTGCCGCTCGGTATCCGATACATGCTCAGCGATCTGATCCAGCTTATCCAACGCTTTTGGATCGACTGACTCCACCTTATGATGGAGCGCTCGCTTTACGATCCGGTGGACGACTAGGTCCGAATACCGACGTATCGGTGCTGTGAAATGAGAGTAGTTTCTAGTAGCCAAGCCAAAGTGGATGTCGGGTTCTCTTTGATACTTCGCCTTGCTTAAAGAGCGTAGGATCAACATATACAAGAGCGGAGATTCTTTTTTACCTTTAATCTTCAGCAATACATTTTGCAAGTCCATCGGGTGGATCTCGGCACCTTTAATCGTGTGCCCAAAATTGTGCAAGATCGTGCGAAGCGCCATCGACTTCTCCTCTGAAGGCTTTTCGTGGACGCGATACAGAAAAGGAATCTTCAAATGCGCGAAGTGCTGCCCTATGGTTTCGTTCGTGAGGACCATAAACTCCTCGATGATCTTATTGGCGACCCTTCGGTCTGCCCGCTTCACATCCAATACATTGCCGTCTTCATCGAGTGTGATCTCACTCTCCGCAAAGTTAAAGTCTAAGCTGCCCTTTCTTGTGTGCATTTCGTCGAGGATTCGGTACAATTCTGCAAAAAGCGTGAGCTTTTCTTGCAGTAGCGGGTCGTCATAAGGGTGCGCCTTTCCCTCCACAAAGTCAGATACTTCCGGGTAGATCAAGCGATAGTCGCTCTTGATGATCGACTCGTAAAAGTCGTACGAAACGACTCGCCCCTTTGGATCGATACGCATTTCAACCGACTGCGTGTACTTTTCTTCATCCGGACGAAGCGAGCAAAGCTCGTTCGAGATGCGCTCTGGGAGCATTGGAATGACGCGATCCAAAAGGTACACGGAGTTCCCTCGCTTATATGCATCCAGATCGATCGCTGATCCCTGCTTTACATAGTGCGCGACATCTGCGATATGCACTTTCAAAACATAGTCGTCGCCTTCTTTGTCGATTCCGATCGCATCATCAAAGTCTTTCGCATCCGGGCCATCGATCGTGATGGTGAAATCACCGCGGTAGTCCTTTCGTCCATCCGGGTGGATCGTGTCATCTAGAGCCTTTGCTTCCTTGAGTGTCTTTTTTGAAAACTCGTATGGTAAATTAAAAGTGCGAGCGATACTCGTGATGTCAACTCCGGGTGCATTCGCTTGACCCAAGCGCTCGACGATCGTCCCTGAAGGTCCGCGGTCATCTTTTGCATACTGCAAAGCCACGACCACCTTGTCGCCATCTATAAGCTTTCGGATCTGATCCTTCGGTAGATACACATCCGACCCAAATTTCGGGTCATCGACCGTGACGATCCCAAAATTTTTTCTCTTGTGGTAGGTTCCCACAATCTGATGGGTGTAGCGCTCCAAAACCTTTACCACTTTCCCAACAGACTTCTGCCCGTCACGCCCGACTTC
>CAZFWK010000096.1:0-6702 GCA_964522555.1 uncultured Peptoniphilaceae bacterium
TGTATTAGGGTTTTTCTCAATATGTTCTAATAATAATAGCTCTTTATATTCTGATATTGGACTAAAAAACTTCATATCTTTTCTCTCCTTATCCTTCGTTCATAATACGAACAATATTATTATAATATCATTGCCTAAAATTGTAAATACATATTTAATACATGTTTGTTACATAAGTGTATTCCCAAATTTGATTCCATTTTATGCCTGGATGGACTTTTTGAAGTGCCCAGGATAAAAATAAAGCAAGAATTAAGCAGAAATAATCTGTCTAAGTCTTGCTTTGTTTTAAATGATTTAATTGTAATCCTTAACCAACCTCATATTCTTAGAATGTTTAATAAGTTATTAAGTTAAGTGACAGGCTCGGTTGCCTTTTAATTTAAGTGATAAATAAGACAAGGTTCCTGTCCCTGTGTCTGTTTTTGGTGCAAATAATTTTGATAGTGATAATTACATTTATTCAGGATATACCGTTTCTTTGGTAACAGTACCGTTTGCAGCACCCTCTTCGGTTCCTTTAACAACTTTGATAGTAAGAATTTCCCACGGATTAGTCTCATGATACGCTATTACAAAACCTGATCCTGCACCTATTTGTGCGGACTCCGGAGCCTTAGCTAGATAGCCTGCTGTAACAAGTTCCGCAACCGTAGGTTTACCAGCTGCTGCTACCGAAATAGTCCCTTCTGCCTCTGCAATAGATACTGCACCTGCTATTGTTCTTGCACTTCCAACATCTGCCTTTTCCTTAGCATTTTGTTGGAATCCAGTTAATCTAGGTATCGCTAATGCTGCTAAAATACCCAATATTGCTATTACTACAACTAATTCAATAAGGGTGTACTCGTCATCAATTATAATTGCCTGTTTCATGGTTGCGTTCTCACTCATCTAATGGGATCATAATGGTCGTCCTGGAGAACACATCCTTCTCCCCCTCTAAGAGTAATTAAAAACGATCATTATAGAAGCTTGCTAGACTCTGCTGAATCATGGACAAGCCACTCGAACTTACATGTCTATTCGATTGGTTCATTTGGGCGAAATGGTCAATCGTCTCTGCGTCAATGCCATTCCCATTATCAGACACGGTCATCTCGATCCAATCGCCGGATGATTTAATAGTAATTCGTATCTCCATCGCGCTCTTTCGGTTCTTAAATCCATGCTTAAAGGAGTTTTCTACAATTGGTTGGAGCGTATTGAAAGGTATAAGGAAATCATATAGATCGCTATCGATATCGAAGTTAACGACCACACGTTCTCTGTATCTCAGTTTTTGAAGATTAATATAGTTCTTAATATTCTGTACCTCTTCGATGATGGAAACCAATTCTCCGGATTTTCTAAGCGAATAACGAAACATATTTGAAAGTTCGATCATCGCCGTATACGTTTCAATCGATTCGTCACGCAATGCAAGATTTGCAATTGCATTGAGCGTATTGAAGAGAAAGTGATAGTTGATCTGTATATTTAGCATTTCTTTTTGTAAGGATACTATGGAATCTTCGAGATCTACCTTGCTCTTTACAATGGAGTCGATCTTTTCATCCCTCTCAAGTAATTCGAATTGCATCTTCTGGTAGGTAAAGTATTCGAGTATATCCTTTCTGATTTTTTCCATGATTCCGACAATCCGGTTTGCGGTGCTTTTCGGCGTTTCAAATAAGTTCGAGCTGTCTATTATTTCTACTAAAGAAGGATTCGGCTGATCTTTGATGTGCCCCGCTTTGATGTAACCGATAAGAAGATCTTGATAGAGGATCGGCAAAGAAAACACCGTTAATCCGTATGGGCACACGAATGCTGAGACCCCGGAATA
Source organism: uncultured Peptoniphilaceae bacterium (assembly GCA_964522555.1). Taxonomy (GTDB): domain Bacteria; phylum Bacillota; class Clostridia; order Tissierellales; family Peptoniphilaceae; genus JAAYQA01. The sequence continues at coordinate 1,829 of CAZFWK010000096.1, forward strand.
CTGAGGCGAGGTATATTCTCCTCTTAGGGTAAACACTTGACAATGATACGGGTCTTCGTTGAGCGCGCATGTATTGTTGCAATACTGAGGGTAGTGCGCTGAGGAAGAAATAATGGTATCTCCTTCAAATATCGTCACAGGGATCGGATACTTGGATAAGTACATTGAATTGACATAAGAAATCACTTCGGATAAAGATGTATCGTTCCTAGAGTCAGCTTTTCTCGCCTCTCCTCGCAATGAAGTCTCTTGGTAAGATTGCATTTGATCTAAAGAGGCGGGTATCGAAATTAATAACTTTTTCATCGGCTTGTCACCGAATACTTTCGTTTCATGTGCAGAGCCCGGTTCAATGTGTACAATCATCCCTGGCTTGATATATTCCTTTACCCCATTGATAACCTGCTCCCCTTCACCTTCGATAATATACATCAATTGCTCGTCCCCATAATGGATATGTCGAGCTTGAATTTTACCCGGTGCAATCGTGCTTAACCCCACAAACATCGTATTGCTATTTTTACTAGGTTCGGAAATCTTTGCCATAAATCTATGCAATAATTCTATCATGTTTGCGTGTTTAAAAGCATCAAAAATGACATCCTTATGTATTTCATTTCAGGATACTCTCAAAATGAAAAGGGAGGTTGACCCCCATAGGAGTCAACCTCTTGCTTTTTAGACTTCACCTTTCGGTATCCACTTTTCATGGAATAACGGATACTTGCTTGCGATCTCCGAAACTCTGTCTCTGACCGTCTTGAGTACATCCTGATCTTGATAGTGCTTCAGTGTTTTCGCTACCAGATTCGCAACTTCTCTGAACTCTTCTTCGGTCAAGCCCCTCGTTGTCAATGCAGGGCTTCCCATCCGTATCCCGCTCGTAATCTGCGGCGACTGTGGATCATATGGAATCATGTTTTTATTTACGACTAGGCCAACCGATTCAAGCACTTCTTCCGCCTCTTTCCCGGTCGGAATAAGATCCCTTACATCTACTAATAACAAGTGAGTGTCGGTTCCTCCAGATACCAGTCTCAGCCCACACTGCGACAATTCGTCTGCAAGGATTTCCGCATTTCGCATGATTGCCTTTTGGTAGTCAACAAACTCAGGGGTCATGCTTTCTTTGGCTTGAACGGCTCTTGCTGCAACCATGTCCATCTTGGGCGCCCCTTGGAGTCCAGGAAAGATCTGAACATCGATTTTTTTCGCTAATTCTGATTTGCACATGACGACACCACATCCTCGCATTGATCATTTTTCGATTCACATGAAACGCTCCTTTCGGGTACGTTTAAAGTGTGTTCTGATGGTAGCGGGAAAATATCGTTATCGCTCAAATACAGCTAGCCCTAACTCCGTCGGGTGATCTAAGTAGATTGTCTCCCTTCCCTTTTCTTGATACTTCATAAGACTTTCGATGATCAGCATATCGCCGCCGCCTGCAAAGATCATGATCTGCCCTAGAATGAAGAGCGGGAGTTGGAGAAGGACAATGCTTAGGATCGTTGGAATAACTCCAAGTAACAGAGTCGGCATCGCTGCGCCTACGATATATTGCATTTTCGATAAGGGTTCGGTGCAGGTACAATACGGCGTGAGGTATTTCCACATCACACCGAATTCGATCGATTTGAAGCCTTTCTTCGAGCTCATGCCCCAGAAGATTCCATGAATCAATTCGTGTAGGACGATGGCCAGTATAAAAATAGGTATGACGAGTAGAGATCCCCGAAAGGACAAGTTCTGGTTCGCAAAATACACACGCAAAATAAATGCTATCAGAAGTATAGCTGCAAGCGGCAGCGTGATGGTGAACATGCGTCCGGTGGCCTTTTCGATACTAAATGTGAGAGGATGGTAGGTGTATCCTTCGGAGCCAAGCTCTACTTTCTTTTTTTCAAACTCTTCTAGTCGCATCGTTTCCCTCTTGGTGAGGGTTCTTTTTTGGGCGTCTCCCGTCATGGCGGTCTCCTTTTATTATCATATGGGCTTCTTCTGCGATTACTGCTAGGATTTCTTAGTCCATGATGCGGTCACGATTCAAATACTTACTCTTCCTTCTCTTCGCCCTTTTCATTTTCTTTCACTTCGGATTCTTCCTCCTTCTTTTCACCACCGGACCAGATAAAAGAAAGAGCCACTCCAAGTGCTATCCCGACTGCCAGATTGTCGAGTGCTAAGCCTAGCGCTACACCAAGCGCTAGGCCGATTGCGAGACCTTCTCCCTTTAGGTTCAGTTTTTTACCCTTCATGGCTTTCTTCCGGTTTTAGTTCTATGATGAACGCTGTTACCCGTTTCACTTTCGGATTTTTGGATAGGTTCGTAAACTCGAGCAAGTCGCTAAAGCGGTAGATCGTGCCGTCTGACATTTCCATCGACCCGTAGCTGCAAGCTTCTCTGCCGTGCGTGATGATGCCATCGACTGTCATCTTTCGCAGCTCGATTCCTTCTCCAGTTCCGACTCCCTCAAACGAAGCCTCAACCTCTGCAATTCCCCTTAACGAACTTTCTCCAACCATTTCCCATTGGATATCGGGGTCTAATACCGATAGGATCTTGTCGATCTCTTCTGATACAAACCAGCTGTTCCATTCCTTTACAAATTGTGCTTTAGGCGAATTAGCTGTGTTCACATTGCAAATATACTCAGCTTTCATTGCTGTTCCTCCTGTTTCGCCGGCGCTTCTTCTGCGACAATATTCCAGTGAATCCCGAATTTGTCGATGAGCGCCGCATGAAATACACTGTAGAAGGTCACCGTTGGCGGGAGGGTCACTACGCCCGACGCTTTCAGCGCGTCGAAAACGAGATTTGCGTCGTCTCCAGTAGGTACGGCTACGGAGAGTTTGACTCGGTCGCAGTCTGTAATGGGCGTGAGCTCATCTGCCAGCCAAATCTTCGAACCAAAGATTTCCATTTCGGCATGCAAAATCCAAGATGGCAAGTCGACCGGGATGCTCTCATCACAGTCCGGCACATAGTCACCATATGGCATCTGTCCCAAGTCCTTCGCGCCAAAAGCATGCAGGTAAAATGCGAACGCGTCCGCGCAATTTCCATTAAATGTGAGATATGGGATAATCATAGTTTTCTCCTTAAGTGTAAATGATTTTGTATCTACGCAATCATTGTACCCTGGAATCGAGTTGATCTATCAAATTTAGAGACATCCTCTTTTATTGCTACGCTCTTTTTCATTCACAAGCTATAATCACAACGGAGATCAGTAAGTTCCAGACAGTCTCGACTCGGACTATTCTCGATAAAACCGCTCCTACTCTTTGTAAAACCCTTCCAATACGGTTTTTGGCACTTCCATTCTGAGGGTTACTTCCGGGTCGACCACTTGGCAAATCGAAAGGTCGCCTACCGCTGATAAAAGCATTACGGCTTCGTTGAATTGTAGGTTCGTCTTCGATTGAATGTACTTTGCCATGCGTGCCGAGGCTTCATACGCAGCTTCTTCCATCGTAGGAGCAGAAAAAATCGTGGCGATCTTCTCTTTTGTTTCTACCATCGGCGTAGGGAGTACTGCATCCTTCAAAACCTCGACGGTCACCTCTACCTCACCCGCAATCTCGACTCCGGATACGCCGATCTCACCATCTCCCATCGCGGCATGCAAGTCTCCCAGTGCCAGAAGCGCGCCTTTTACGTTTACAGGCAAATACAAGGTAGCACCTTCCCCGATCATTCGGCAGTCCATATTCCCGCCGTGCGCATCCGGAGAGCCGGTTTCAACCCCCTCACCGGCAGGCGCCGTACCGATCACACCAATCATTTTGCGCATGGGGATCTCGACCCCTTTAAAGAAAACTTTGCCGTCCACAACCGGCACGATCAGCGTTTGCGACTCGGTAATCTGATCCCCCAGCAGTCCAAAATCCTTCGCAACGACTACCGCTCCTTGCGCTCCTATTCGAATGACGTCGATTTGCACCCTCAGCACATCCCCCGGCTCCGCCCCTTCGATAAAAACCGGCCCTGTCGCAGGATTGATCCGCCCGAAGTTGATATCTTGGATGAGATCGGACTCTGTTGTGATTGAATCGGAAAAGCAGTCGCACGTCTCAAACAAAATCGTATCGCCCGAACTGCAGTGGAGAACCGGTATATTGGCTTTATCCATTTTATAGATGACCTTGTCCTTCGTAATTTCGTACATTTTCTCCTCCTTGATGTTGGTTTTGCTATGAGTATTACCCATTTTGAGTTTGTGTAGAATCGCGTACGGGCAAGAATCTTGTCCCGATGCGGGGATTGCTCTCGTTACGGTACTTCTACCCAATTCGGGGTATATAGTAGACGTAACCAAATTCAAGGAATAGAGGATCGCAACATGTCGAAATCACAATTACAGCCTTATCTTTCTTTCCCTGGCAACGCAAATGAGGCGCTTGCCTTTTATTCACAGTGTTTTGACGCACAGCCTGACTTTTTGTCCCAGTATAAAGATCTTCCGGAACCCGATTCCGAGATGTTTGCCGGAGTAGACCCCGAACTGATTTTACACGCCAGCATACGACTGGGCAGCTCACAGCTGATGGTAAGCGACGACTCGAGCCCGACTTTCCAGTCAGGAGGTCAAGTGGCCGTCACTTGGTCGACCGACGATGAGGAGGAACTTAAGCGCGTATGGAATCATTTTGTAGAGGGCGGTTCGAAAGTTGAAATGGAACTGGAGCCATCCTTCTTTTCGCCGCTATTCGGAGCGGTAACGGATCCATTCGGCATTCACTGGATGCTGATGATGTACGACGAAAACGAATCGCAGTGGACACCGGAATAAACTAGGTATTCCACTCGATCACTATTGAAAGAAATAAATAGCGGAGTAGGTGAAATCACCTGCTCCGCTATTCATTTC
>CAZFWK010000097.1:0-6675 GCA_964522555.1 uncultured Peptoniphilaceae bacterium
CTTCGATAACCACAAGCAGGTTCCACTTACAAGGATAGCTGACATGCTGCAGTCTCGTAATGTGTTGGTTTCTTGGATACCGCTTGGGTTTTGGTAGGGTTAAGAGCATACTGGATTGCCTCTGGATCTAAGTGCCTTTTCTCCGTCTGTCCTTTTTCTAACCAAATCAAAGATTTGGTTAGAAAAAGGGACAGCGAGGACGTAGCCGGAGCCTCGTAGAGTGGGCGAAGCTAATGGTTCACCATTACCATCATGGAGTGAACCAGTGCTTGTTCGCTTCTTTGGTAGCGAGCGGAAAATTCGGTGCTGATTTCTCCGCTTCGGAGTCGTGGCACTGAAAGGGCCAGGGTTCCGATCCGTGTTTTGATTTGTCGATCTCAGGCACCATTTCGGCAGGCTAATCGCTCTTCATTGCGCATGTAGGGATGTGCTTGAATCTGTTCAGTGACCTAGGCTTGAAGAACTTGACTTAGAATCGTCTCCATGAGCTTGGTGAAAGCTTCATCTTTTCCGTCTGTAGTAAGAAGGTCTTTCAGAAGTTTCGCATCTAGGGTAATAGTAAGCCCCGTCATGGCTTGCCTCCACGGTAGATTTGTCTCGTAAAGACATTATACCAAGGACGAGCTTTAGGCTCTTTCTTTTTACACCATTATATGGCCTTTATTAGCACAAGTCGGTTTTATTCAATACTCAGATAGCTACTGCATACTAACTGGAGTTAGGTTAACTCGGAAGTAAAACTTATCATGTACTAACAGTCTGTAAGTTCATAGAGATGAGTTAATCTATATTGATACCTAATGAAAATCATACCAATATATATTGCCTAAATAACCTGTCGCCCCAGGTCCTTTATAGTAATTATATGAGCACTCATAATAATAGATTGCGTACTCCCATCGACTACGGTGCCAACCAGAATAGTAAACATTTGAGATTACTCTCTTTAGAATTAGATTTGCGATATCAAATGCACTACCAACACTAGGAGGAGCTCCAGCAGCTGTGCAAAGTATCCAGATAATATCAGTGATATTATTGAAAAGAGTGTGCAAATAGCCAGAGCTATATTTCTTCACCCAGTTTGAAGAGGATATAGAATTTTCCGAAAAATCCAACCTTATATCCTCTTGCAACCTATTAAAACGCGCTACTTCAGTTTTTTCTGCTGAAAGAAAAGTGATTTGCCTATCGTCTACAATAGAAGATTTCAAAGTCGATCCTTTGTCATCTAATACCCGATATTCTTTAATACCTGCAACAACTCAGTACTCAATAAATTGTTTACTATTATTTTGTTTATCAAAGATTTCCAGTTTTTGGTAATTATCTTTCTGATGAATAATTCTTGCCGAATACATGTCGTTATCTTCGATGAAAGTTGATGAACTAGCCCAGACCGGTGACGTTGAGAGTAAAATAGTCAGAATCATCAATATTGAGATAAACTTTTTAGTGTAAGTGTGGTGCATTTTCATTTTTTTCCTCCAATTTTTCAAAGTTTTGTACAATCCGTTTTTCATCACTCAGGTGTTATTATAGAGATGCTAAATTTCAGTTTAGCTTTGGATGATGTATCTTCATGAATCACCTCCTAACTTCATGATTAAGATAATTTTTTATCCTCCTTCATTCAGAATTTAAATCAGATGCATCTTACCTATTAACAACCTCCGAAAGCATTAAAATGGGACACTAAGATCATTTTTTAGAATCATAACCTCTTTTATTGAAGTTTCATACTCAAATTTCTGGCGACCGATGTAAAAGTCAGATTTGCGGACGTTGCGTAAACAAATTTGCTTTGTCGCAGGGATAGCTTCAGATTGTACGTGCTCCCATCTATCCCTCTAGTACCTAGTAAATACACCCACCTTCCAGCAATGCGCACAGGGAGGGATGTGCATAGAACACTACTGGAATGTGCAGGAGGATCAAACTCTCGTGAGAATCGCTCGTGCGTCACGTCAGTCTCCAAAACAAACGCCTTATCCTTGCGGGAAGCAAACAAACGCTTATCGAGCGCCTGAACCACCATTCCCCCCCGTCCTTTACGAAGAATCACCCGTTCTCCCTTGTTGTTGAGAAAACGAAAATGAAGCCTTTGACGCTGAATACAATTTCAGCTGAATTTAGAAAAACTGCATGGTACGCTTCGCTTTTCTCCTTGCACTTCCCCAAACACTGGTAGAGGAAGCCAAGCCAAAGAAGTCGGAAGGGGAAATTAACAATATCATATGTCGTTTATATTCGACGCTTGGCCATCGATCCTCTCTTTTGACACGCCCCCTTAAATGAAATAGGATGTATTACAGAAGGAGGATTCAGTTAAATCGTAAGTATGCAGAATTGCATAACTTGGACCTTTCAAGCTTCATTAGACAAGCCGTCTTAGTGAGAATTGAAGAGGAATTCGACTTGACCTTTTTTATAAGATGTGGAGCTAGAAAAAGACAAAGACAGAGTAAGCCACGAGGAAGTTAAAAGAGAGCTGGGATTATGACGTTCAAGTTCAATACGCGAATACTGCAATGAAATAGCTAAAAATGATGGATAACAAATCGCTACGTTAATCCTTACATTTATTGAAGAAAAACTGGTCAATTGCGAAAATTTGAGTCTTTACGGCAAACCTTAGCAAGGAAATCTACGCGACAAATGGCACTACTGGGTAGGTGACGATCGGATCCTCGCCCGGATCGAAGATTCTGAAATCATCAATGTGGTGCTGGAAGTGGGACCCCGCAAGGAGGTTTATTAAGCGTAGAATGACACCTCATGCCAAAGTACTCGCGCGCACCTACACGGAAGGAAAGAATACAATGCTAAAAATTGCAATCATAGACGATGAAGAAATCTTCCTACAAAAAACACACGACGCAATCTTGAAAATCTTGAAAGACTCCGATATTCGGATCGACCGGTTCCAGTCCGGTACCGCCCTGAACCTTGCCCGAGTAAAAACGGAGTATGATCTGTATTTTTTCGACATCGAAATTGGAGCAGAAAACGGAATCGAACTCGCGAAAGCGGTCCGGCAAACCTCACAGTACGCGGAGATCATCTTCGTCACCTCGCACGATGAATACGCGCTGGACGGGTATGGGGCGTTTCCGCTTGGGTATCTGATGAAGCCGTTGGATCTTGCGAAGCTCGAGAAGCTCCTCCATATTGTGGTGGAAAAAAGTACCGCACCGAGCACTTTTGTGGAGATCACGGAAGATTATAGAAAACGAATGATCCCGGTCGGAGAAATTATCGCCATCGAAAAAAGAAACCGCAAAACATGGGTACACATGTATTCAAAAGATATTTATGAGACGCGGGAGAGCCTAAAGAGCGTGTATGCTAAGATCGATACCGAGAAATTGTTTCTTTTCATCGACCGAAACGCAGCCATTCGAATCAATCTTGTAGCAACAATTGTACCGGGAACCGCTGCCTCTGAAAAAACAAAAGTGAAAATGCGAAACGGAAGCACTTTTGAAGGCAGTGAAGAAGGAATCCGCTTTTTGAAGCGAGTCATCGCTAGAGGAAGATAGAGGCATTGTGGGTGGATAATTTAAGTTTTTATATCATTAACGGTATAGCGGAAATCTATGTTTTATTTCGATATTTCCGCGCATTTCTAGGAGAAAGCAGAATACCCATCCGTCGAATGGTGGTGATATCGGCTGTTTATGGACTTCTATTTGTGTTGGTCAATACGATGGGAGAACCGATTGTAAATTTGGTGGCTTCGCTAGGATTAATGGTGGGCATTAGCCTGTTCTACAAAGGAGGGTGGCCAAAGAAACTGTTGTATATTATGGCCCTGTTGGTCTTAAACGTAGGACTCGATTTTGTGCTTTACCAGTTATTCATGTTCTTTCAACACGATATGCAAGCGAATTTTTATCTTCATGGATTTACTTCGATCATATTACGGATTATCGTCATACATATCATTGTTTTACGACGAAAGCCAAAGGAATGGGAGATCGATCAAAAGATCCTGGCAATTGTGTTTGTCATATGGGGAATGATTATTTTTTATGCGCTCCTTTATGCGCCAGACATTGAGGCAATAGAGAATCATGTTTTTCCAAGGCTTATTTCAGATATTGTGCTAATGTTATTATCTATATTGGTATTCTGGTTATTTGAATATTCTACGAACAAACAGAATGTTGAGAAACAAGCTCGTGAATTGGCTCTTCGCGTTGAGGCACAGCAGATGTATTATGAACAATTTGAGCGTTATGAAAAAGAAATAAGAAGACACAAGCACGATCTAAAGAATTTCTTATATGGCGTCATTGCATCAGACGAGCCGACCCGACTTCTTATGATTCAAGAAAAGTTGGGAGAAATAGAAGGCGTCGGAGCAAAGCGATACACGGAGCATGAGGTGATTCAGATCCTGCTAAGCACCAAATTGGAGCAAGTTCGAATTCCGAAGGGGGCAGTACAGATTTCTTGCCAAGTTCCCAAACATCTCAATATTGAAAATACGGAGATTGCCGTTCTAATGGGAAATTTGCTGGACAACGCGGTGGAAGCGTTGGAACGATTGCCGTTTGAAAAGAGAAGTATCTATATTGAAATCCGGTACACCACCCAATGTACATTCTTTCTTTTTAAGAACACATTTGATATTCAACACAAAAATGTTCGCGGCCGAGATCGTGGGATCGGCCAAAAAAGTGTACGAGAGATCGTCGAACGGTACGAAGGAAGCTTCACGATATCCACAAATGGGGAGTGGTATTGCACGGAAATCAAATTGCCGTTTCTATAACGAAATCATTTAACAGTCGCGTTTCGAACGCGACTTTTTTTAATTGCGACGCGAACGAAAGAAATTGGCGAATTCCATGCTATAGTTGTGCTACAAAATCAATATAAGAATGAAGGTGAGACAATGATAGCTTTTATCGCTCGTGCGATTATTAAGACTGGACTGTTTTTTGCTTCTATCGAAGCATGTTTATCCGGAAAATTTGTCTGGTTTGAAGACCCTGAGGCAAGAGAAATAACTCGGCTTTTGAAAGCTTTACCCGTTGAAAATAAGCAATAATGTGGCAATGCGAAGCTGATGTTAGAGTGCTCAGACTTGTTAAATATGGATATGTGAATATGGCAAGACGAGCACTTATGGTGATCCCGCTGGCGATTATTGGAAAGCTGTTGAGCCTTGAATTAGTGCTTATTGCTATCGTATTCGGCTTGTATGTAATTATCAACCAACCTGGGGCTGTACATTGTAAAACGAGATTCAAGTGTTACTTAAAAACCAACGGGGTAATTGTAGGGATTATGGTGTTGATCTATTGTTTCCAAAGGTTAAGGTTGGATCAACAGACTTATTTAATGATGTTAGGTGCAGCTCTATTAATGGCTGTAGGTAGGAGAGACGATACTTCTGTAGCTTTGTTTAGTTCTATTTTTACGATACTGTCAGAATTCTGGATGAGAGATTGGCTTTGGACCGGTCACGGATTTCTTTTACTGATTCTGCTCAGTATATATTGTATCGAACGTGAACGTGCCGCTTGTTCCGGAACGAGCGACATGTGCTGGATTAGTGAAGGGGGTGAAATTAGAGATCTAAATTGGAAAGTAAGAAAAAACATGCAAAGTAGTACTTAATTTGAGAGGAGATTTTCATGAAGAAAAAAGCTTTAGCAGTCGCGTTGTTGTTTGCATTTGCACTAATTAAACCCATTCCCGGATTTGCCGCAAATGGACAATATGTGTATACGACAATTTCATATGCACAAAGTAGTGCGGTAAGTAACGCTATTTGGAATGTTGTCAATCCAGTTGAAATGGATGGGACGAACCAATCGCAATCTACAAAACATCTATATGTGGAATGCAGAAGTCAAGTGAATTATGATATAGATCCAATTGTTGAGGAATTATTGGTACCCCCTGGAAGAGTATACACCACTAAAAAATTTAACCCTTATCTGAAGGAAAAAAGCGCTTACGTTAAACTAGATCCACAGGGATTGGGGGGAGGATGTACCGGTAAAGGTGAACTTTGGGATTAGCAGAACAAACTGAACGGATCACGAGCCTGCTCAATTTGGGTAGGCTCCGTACTTTGAGGGAAATAAAATGAAAAATTTATTCTACGAAGCGAAAATGTTCTTTAGTCAGCGTCTAATATACATTTTGATTCCGCTAGCTATATTCTATTTATTTATGGGGTTACAAGAGACGGTCATCATGCTACCGCTTACCTATGTGATGCAGTTTTTAGTTTTCGGATTTATGGTGATTGGATATTGGACGGGGGTTCGCGAGCCAAACGAAGGTTCATCTTCTGTGATTCAAGTTACTCCTTATGCCTACAAGCATTGGAAAGCGAAAGTAATTTCACCTACGGCGTATGCGATCGCGTTGAATCTCGTATTGATAGTTGTGTTTCTTGCAGTAGCAGCTAAGGAACAGGTGGGTTTCAGCTGGATGCTCGGGGGAGCGCGCTTTATGCTGCTGTACTTTGTTCTCCCTTCTCTTATTTCACTGATGATCGGTTTGATCCTCGCGCAATATGTGCGTTCGAAATTGGCGTATGCCATAATCCTAGTACTTGGCTTTTTGCTTGGGCCACTGGGTGGAGAGGTTTTTCATACCTTTATGGGATTTCTCTTCGCGGAGGGCGGTACGAATGCAGATTCGCTGTAT
>CAZFWK010000098.1:0-6660 GCA_964522555.1 uncultured Peptoniphilaceae bacterium
GACGTGGGGGTTCAAGTCCTCTTTCCCGCACCACTTTTACCAACACACAGCAAGTCTATCAGAGGCTTCGGGATGTGTTGCAGGCTGATGAAGATCAATTATTTGTCAGCCTTTATTTTTTTGTTGAAATTCTAAAAAGCGATTAAGATGGAAATTGCGCAAGCGCACAAGTGTAAGCGTAGCGCCGGAATAGTCGGGTCATAGAAATCGCAATCTACATATATAAATCTATTTCATCAAAGGAGCGCTCAGATGATACCGAATCAATGGTACGCAATTCTGCCTTCGAAGGCAGTACAAAGCAATCAAATAGTGGGAGTAAAAAGGCTGAATCTGGAGCTTGCGCTGTTCCGAAACGAGAACGGCGAACTCGGATGCGTCGTAGACCAGTGCACGCACAGGGGAGCGGCACTTAGCAAGGGAAAAGTCAAAGGAGACTGTATCCAGTGCCCGTTTCACGGATTGGAGTTTGACACGACAGGGCGCTGCGCTTTTATCCCCGCAAACGGAAAAGCATCGACTGAAGATATCAGCCGCTATCGCGTCAAGAATTACACTGTCCGAGAAAAACATGACATGATTTACTTCTGGTACGGCGAACCGATCGATAGCACGGAAGAAGTGCCATTTTTCGATCGTGATATTGATTCTTCCTTTGTCTACAGCGAGATCGAAGATCATTGGAATGCTCACTATTCCCGCTGTATCGAAAATCAACTGGATGTTGTGCATATCCCATTCGTACACCACAATACCATTGGGCGCGGCAATAAGACCCTGGTTAACGGGCCGAAGGTCGAGTTATTTCCCGGGGGCTTGATTACGAGCGCGAATAATGAAGTCGATGAAGGGCAATCGCCCAAAAAGGCCGACGAATCTGTCATTAAATCCACTTATTTACAATTCCTATTTCCGAATCTTTGGATGAATCACATCAGCGAAAAGATTAAAGTCATGATCTACTTTGCACCTGTTGACGATGAAAACACAATCCTCTATATTCGATTCTACAACAAGACAACCGGGGTTAAACCGGTGGACCGGCTGATCGCTTTCTTCGGGAAGTTCGCCAATAGAACCATCGAGCGCCAGGATAAGCGCGTCGTCATCACGCAAAAGCCCAAAGCGTCCTCATACAAATCGAACGAAAAGCTTCTTTCCGGCGACGGCCCGATTATCCAATACCGTCGGATTCGTGAGGAACTGAAAAGAGCGATAGACAATCAGAACAAGTAAAGAGAACGGCTGCAAGGATGTCTGTTCGTCAAAAAAGCGTATCGAGTCTGTATAAGACTTCGATACGCTTTTTTTCGTTCGCATCTCTATGTCAACTACCGTAACGGTTTAAGATCCATCCGTGGTCGCCGTGGTAGATCATCTGCCTCGTCATGCCGCCGTCGATGGTGAGATTTTCTCCTGTGATGAAGCCGGCTTTTTCGGAGCAGAGAAAGAGCACCGCATGGGCGATGTCCGAAGGGTTGCCTACGCGCCCCGCGGGGTGTTGGAGTGCGTCCGGCCCTTGGTGTTCGGTGTAGTCCGTGTCGATCCACCCGGGCGAGATCGAGTTAACACGCGCTTTCCCTGCGAGGCTTACCGCAATTGCATGGGTGAGAGCCGTGAGCCCGCCTTTGGCCGCGGCATAGCTTTCGGTTTGGGGTTGGCTCATGCGGTCTCGCGTGGAGGAGAGGGTGATGACGCAGGCGCTCTTCGCAAAGTAGGGGAGGAAAAGTTGCGTCAGGTAGAAGGGTGCTGTGATTCCTGTGGCAAGAGCGGAGGAGAATTCTTCGTACGTGCAGCGGTCGATCCCTTTCATGAGAGGCGGTGCATTGTGAATCAGGTAGTCGACCGCTCCATAGTCTGCAATCACCTTTTTCGAAAAAGCGACGAGCGCCTCTTTATCGGCGACGTCTCCTACAAAATAGGGATTGTCGCTTTTGTCGATGACGCATACGATAGCCCCTAACTTCGTAAAAGCATCTGCTATTGCTTTGCCGATCCCGTTGGCTCCTCCCGTGATGACGGCTACTTTTTCCTTGAACTCCATCGTGCAGCTCCTTTCAATCGGTTTTCATCATTATATCGAAATCGGGATAAAAGTGAAAATTGACTAATAATAATTTTGGTGGTATGGTTAGAAAGTGAATGAAAGAAAGGAAGTGAAGACCATGAGCGACAAGCCCGGTGGGCCTAGGTCGTGGGGAAAACCCCGATTTGAGAGCATAAGACGAAGATACGGTGATTTTGATGTGCAGTCGACCATGGTACGCTTGGCCTGACATTTTTTTGCATGCAATGATTGCCGTCTTTCGGGGCGGTTTTTTTGTGCCCATGTTTTCAACGGGAAACTTGAAAAGAAGGGACTGATACCAATGAGATTTTTTAACAAAAAGACAGACCGATCGCAAATGCGCCGACGAAAAAATATCGTCGAGACGCAAATGAGAGAACACGCATTCCTACCTGAAGAAGAGCTATTAACGCTTTTCGACACGACCCGTTCGGGATTGAAGACGCACGAAGTCGAGCTGAGGCAAGAAGAACATGGCAGAAACGAGATCACGACTGAATCCGAGAATACCATGCTGCATCGACTCAAGGAAGCCTTTATCAACCCGTTTAATCTGATTTTACTGTTAATCGCGGTGATTACTTTTATCACGGATGTCGTGATCGCTCAAAAACCCGACTATCTCACTTTGGTGATTATTTTGGCGCTGGTTTTTCTATCCGGAGGCGTGGCGTTTGTACAAGGCGAGCAGTCGAATGCAGCGGCTGAGAAGCTGTCGAAAATGATCTCCAACTCCATGGATGTATGGCGTGATGGTGCTTTGATCGAAATTCCGATGGATGAAGCGGTGCCGGGAGATATCGTACGGCTTTCGGCAGGCGATATGCTGCCTGCGGATGTCCGTTTTTTGACGACGAAGGATACTTTCGTGGCACAAGCTGCGCTTACCGGAGAATCGAATCCCGTCGAGAAGTTTGCGAGGACGCCTGAGGACCCGGAAGCGAGCCTCACCGATCTCGAAAACATCGGCTTTATGGGTTCCAATATCGTGAGTGGTAGTGCATTAGCCGTCGTGCTGGGTACCGGAAATTCGACTTTCTTCGGTTCTATGGCGCAGTCGCTATCCGGCGACCGCGCGAAGACGAGCTTCGAAAAGGGCGTTTCGTCTGTGAGTCGAATGCTGGTCCGCATGATGGTCGTGATGGTTCCCATCGTGTTTTTGATCAATGGATTCTCGAAAGGCGATTGGGGACATGCATTGCTTTTTGCCATTAGCATCGCGGTTGGTTTGACACCGGAGATGCTGCCCGTCATCATGACTTCGACGCTTGCGAGAGGGGCTGTAAATATGTCGAAGCACAAGGTGATCGTTCGGACTTTGGGCGCGATCCAGACTTTCGGTGAGATGGATGTACTTTGCACCGATAAAACCGGCACGCTTACGGAAGACAAGATCGTCTTGGAGAAATATATGAACTTAAAAGGCGAAGACGATGCGAGGATCTTACGTCATGCCTATTTGAACAGTTATTTTCAAACGGGACTGAAGAATTTGATCGATGTCGCGGTAATTCGGCGAGCTGAGAGTTACGATATGCAGTCCATACTCGAGCGCTATACGAGAGTAGACGAGATCCCTTTTGACTTTAGTCGTCGCAGGATGAGCGTCGTTTTACAGGATGATGCAGAAAAAAGACAGCTGATCACCAAGGGCGCGGTCGAGGAAGTGCTTTCGATCTGCTCTTGGGTAGAGGTAGAGGATCAAGTGGTCGAACTTACGGATACCACTCGCGCGATCGCGATGTCGACTTATGAGAAGCACAATTCGGAAGGGCTTCGCATGATCGCAGTGGCGCAAAAAAACGATGTGCCGGAGAGTGGCGCTTTCGGGGTTGCCGACGAGTGCAATATGGTGTTGATCGGTTTTATCGGATTTTTAGATCCGCCGAAAGAAAGTGCAAAGGACGCGATTTTGGCGCTTAAAGGGCGAGGGGTCCGCACCGTGGTGCTCACAGGGGACTCGGAAGGGGTTGCCATCAAGGTTTGCGGAAAGGTCGGCGTGAATACCGACATCGTATTGACCGGCTCTGATGTGGAGTGGATGGATGAAGCGACTCTTTTGGAAGCGGTGCGCACGTGCGATCTTTTTGCAAAGCTCTCCCCTTCTCAGAAGGAGAGAGTCGTACGCGCTTTTCAAACGGTCGGACATACAGTCGGTTACATGGGAGACGGGATCAACGATGCGCCTCCGCTTCGGCAGGCCGATGTTGGCATTTCCGTAGACAGCGCGGTCGATATCGCGAAGGAGACGGCGGATATCATCTTACTCAAGAAGGACTTGATGGTACTCGATGAAGGGGTCGTAGAAGGGCGCCATACTTTCGGTAATATCGTGAAATATGTAAAGATGGCTTCCAGTGGAAACTTCGGAAATATGATCTCCGTAATCGTAGCTAGCTTATTCCTACCGTTTTTGCCGATGCTGCCCGTGCAGCTGCTCGCGCAAAATCTGTTGAGCGACTTCTCGCAAATCGGCATCGCTTTCGACCATGTCGACCCGGAGTATATTCAAAAGCCTAGAAAGTGGGAGACCGAGTCGATACGCTCCTTTATGGCGTATATGGGGCCTTTGAGTTCGATCTTTGATATTCTCTGCTTTGCGGTATTGTGGTGGGTGCTGAAGGCGAACACCAAAGAACTGGCTCCGCTCTTTCAAGCGGGTTGGTTTGTATTCGGCACGGTATCGCAAGTATTGGTCATCCACGTAATTCGCACGGCGAAGTTTCCGTTTTTGCAAAGCCGAGCTTCCGGACCGCTTATGGTGTCCACCGGGATCGTCGTGGTCATCGCTCTGGCCGTTGCCTTTACACGCTTTGCGGTAGGGCTCGATATGTTCACGCTGCCGACTTCATTCTTACCGTGGCTCGTCCTATTGCTTTTGGGTTACACCGTATTGGCGCAGTGGATCAAGCGAATTTACTGCAAGCGATTCGGCGAATGGCTGTAAAATTAGAAAAGTCCTGTTTCTTCTACTTTCACAACGGGTAGAATACTATAAGGTCTTTCTTTCAACCGATTGAAAGGGGGAGTACTATGAGTAACCTTAGAGTGAGGCCCATGACAGTAGTAGAAACCAAATGAGAGCGCTCCTAGTGAACCGCCGGACGGGAAAGCCGGTGCCGTTCGAGTGGAAATGGATCGAGGCAAGTGAACTCCCGGTCGTCTTGGATCTGATGAACCGGATAAAGGAGCAGATCCACGACACGACGCTTTTCGTGCCCGAAGATTTATCGACCTTGCAAAGACAATTTCGCGACGGAGGCGGTGCGATCGGAGCGTATGCCGAGGGGCAGCTGATCTGTGTGCGAACGGTGAGTGAACCGGATCGATACAATCACGCCGAAGGAGTGATCCACCCGAAGTATTACGACGCGGTGCTTCACTTGGAGACGGTCGTCGTAGCGGAAGAATACCGCGGAAATCAGCTTCAGCTTCGTTCCTTTCATTTTCTTTTAGCGTATTTGAAAAAACAGAAAAGATTCCTGTTTAATTCCGTATCGCCGTACAATACTGCGAGCCTTGCGAATATATTAAAGTCGGGCGCGCATATCGTGCGGGTCCAAACGCTTTACGCATCCGACGAGCATCCGGAGGGGGTATTGCGATTGATCTGCGCACACGGTCTCGTATTGGCGGTTGGGGCGGAGAGAAGATTCGTGCGCGTGCAGGATATCGAATTGCAGGAGTCCTTGCTGGCAAAAGGGTTTGTCGGTACGGGTATGGCCAAAGGCGGTCGCATTTTGTATCAGAAAGCGACCAAAACCGCTGTGCCGCTCATAAAACTTTAGGATTCGGAGGGTATATGAACCGCTTTACGGAAAACAATTACGATCATTATATGATGGGCCCGGATGCTTATGTGCTGACCGAGGAGTTGGTCGAGCGCGTCAAACTGGACGACGCTTCCAAGATCCTCGACTTGGCATGCGGAAAAGCGCTGAGCTCGGTTTGCTTAGCCCACCATTATCCGACCTCTCATATCTTCGCGATCGACCTCTTTGTGAGCGCCAGGAAAAACTACAATCGAATCTTGATTCAAGAGTTGAGTCAGCAGATCACCCCGTTGGTAGGGGAAGCGGCGGCGTTGCCGTTTTCGTATTACTATTTCGACGCGATTTTTTGTATCGATGCGTTTCAAATTTTCGGGAATTCCGCGAGCTTTATCGATGAACATATCGCGCCTTTTCTGAAACTCGGAGGCAAATTGGCTCTGATGATCCCGGGCTTTACGGAAGACTTCATCTCGATGCCGGAAGCGCTACAGCCGTTTCCGATTCAAGATTTAGATTTATATTCCCGCAAACAGTGGGAGGATGTGTTCAATAAATCGGAGCATTTGACGATCACGGATTCGTTTTTGATGCTCAATCATGAAAGAGCTTGGGAGGCTTGGCTGAACAGCGGGCAGCCCGGTACTTTGGCCGACCGACAGTTGTATGAAAAGGGAGGCCAGTATATCAGTTCGCTCGGCTTCGTGCTCACAAAGACGACAAAGAGTAAGTAAATCAAACCTGCAGAAGAAAATCTGCAGTTCAGGCTGTAGACAAAGTCAAATGAACTGAATGGGTTTGCATAAACCGTGACTCCATCAG
>CAZFWK010000099.1:0-6502 GCA_964522555.1 uncultured Peptoniphilaceae bacterium
TTCGTTGCAAGTTTTTACCGGATTCGCAGTTATGGTTTCAGCCATAATAATGGCCATTAATACATATGCGGTTTACGGTACGATCGATTTATTGGTCAGCTTTGCTACTCCGATTGTATTCTCTGTGTTATTCATCCCATGCTCTTTCTTATTTGCTATTTATGCTAAATATGAAATGTTATTCATCCGGATGAGGTGTAAATCCTCGAACTCTAAGAAAATCTGTCTCAAACAAAAGATTGCAGTATTTGAAGCTTGTGGGCTATCTTTTAAGCGAGTCCCTCGATTTGAGAAAGCCTATATTAAGAGCATGTACGCTTTAAAGGAAGAGGCCATGTTGGATGATTTTATTGAGGTTTTAAGCGTGAAGCTAATAAAAAATAGAAAGCACATCCACTGACAGATACGATGTATCGTTCTGGTATCTCCTACAAAAATCATTCACAGATACTCCTCAGCGATTCACTCACTTCAGGTATGTCAACTTTTATGGTTTCGTAAACTATGGTCATCAAGTCAACATTGCCATAATCATGAACGATCCTGTTTCTTAAGCCTTTAATTGCAAACCAAGGAATACTTTGGTTGGCTTCCTTAAATTCATCACTTAACTTTACTACTGCTTCCGATATTTGAATTAGTCTAAACATCATTGAATCTTGTAATAATTCATTTTCTTTGAAAGCACCTAGAGAAATATCACTCGTATATTTTATGATAAATGCGACATCCTCAACTATCTTCTCGACATAATAGCTGTCATTCTTCGTATTATCCATAGATCTTGATCCCATCATTTAAAATTTCATTCACTAATTCCATATTGTTTTTTAGTTGGCTAAGATCTAAAACATCTACTTTTTTATGAAGAGCTTCTCGGAGTTCTTCCACTAACCCAAAAAACTTTAGTCCTGATAAGTTTGTCGATATGAGCAAATCAACATCACTATCTTCCCTGGCTGTGCCTTTTGCGTAGGATCCAAATAAGTAGCAATAAGACACGTCGAAACGGGAAAATACGGATTCACACCTAGATTTAATCTCTTCAATCGTAAGGATTCTTTTGTTTTCATCTTCTAAAATACTTAGCAATTTTTCTAGCATGAATTGGTATTTGATTGAATCTAGGTATTTTCCTTCATTTTCATAAGATTGATACGATCGTCTGGAAACGCCTAAGAATTCTGACGCTTCGATTTGTGTCATGTTCAGTTCTTCTCTCACTTGCTTTAATGTAGTATCCATGCCGCACCTCTATGTTATTATACTTCATTATTGCGCTTTCGTAAAATTGTAAGCGCAAATATTGCGCTTAGTTTAGGATGCGAGCGCAATGATTGCGCTTTGGAGAGTTGGTTGGCTTTTCAGGGACTATTCTGGCGTGAAACTTGGCTAGCGTCTCGTCCATCCCCCGTCAGCCTACGGCTGCCACCCCCTCCGCCGTGCCTGCTCTTGGCTTCGCGTAGCGAGGGGGCAAAAAAAAGATTCCGTACCCGAACCTACTCCGTGCATGTGTTTTGCTTTGCAATGCGAGGGTAAAAAAACGATCCCAATGCCTGAGTTTATCACGTGTTTTTTCTCACCAGACTCACCACCGTCTCCACGTGGGGGGTTCTTGGGAACATGTCTATGCACTCGATTGTTTCCACTTGGTATCCCCATTCTCTAAACACTTCCAGGTCTTTCACAAGGGTGATCGGGTTGCAGGAGATGTAGACGATCTTGGGGCAGTCGGCTCTTGCGATTTTGGGGATGGCGCGGGGGTGGATGCCCATTCTGGGTGGGTCTACGATAATGAGGTCGGGTTTGTCCCAGATGGTTTCGATGGCTTCCAGTACGTCTCCGCAGATGAACCGGATATTCTTAATGCTGTTTCGTTTTGCATTTTCGATTGCGTCTTCTACGGCGTCTTCTACGATCTCGATCGAGATGACTTTCTTCGCGTGTTTCGCCATGATTTGGCCGATGGTGCCGGTGCCGGAGAAGAGGTCGAGAGCGAGTTTTCCTTCGAGGTCGCCGCATACTGCGAGCGCACGATTGTAGAGGAGCTCGGCTCCTCTTGTGTTCGTTTGGAAAAAGCTCATGGGCGAGATGCGAAACTCGAGGCCGTGTACCACTTCGTAGATATCCGGGGTGCCGTATATGGTGGTGGAGAGGTCCGATTGGACGGTGTCTCCCAAGCCGTCGTTGATCGTGTGGACGACGCCTGTGATCTTGCTGTACAATCGTAGCGAGAGCAGGAGACTTGCATAGGCGTTTGCGTCGACGACTTCTTGGCTGGAGGTCACGAGGTGTACGACGATATTGGGTCTCGTTTCGCTATAGCGGATCACCAAATGCCGTAGGACGCCGGTGTGGTTTCCTTTCCTATAATAAGGGGTGCCGAGCTCGCGAAAATAGGCTTGCGTTGCCTTTCGGATCGTTTCGAAGTCTTCATCCACGATATTGCAGGTGTCGGTGTCGACGATTTCGTAAAAATATCCTCTTCGATGTAGTCCTAAGATCAGCGGCCCGCCTTTTTCGGCGTCGCCGAAGGTGTATTCCATCTTGTTTCGGTATGCTCTGTCTTTCGGCGAAGGGTAGATCACAAAATTCGTGAGGTCGATGCCGGCTTCTCCGAACAGTTCGCGCAGCTGTGCTTCTTTATAGGCGAGTTCTTCGGGGTAGTACATCTTTTGATACGTGCAGCCGCCGCATTCTCCGAATGGTTTGCAGGACACCCGTTTCTCGTGGTGCGAGGGAAGCACGGTTCGTATGATTTTCGCTTCATAATGTGTTTTTTTCTTTTTTTGGATCGTGATAATTCTCGTGTTGCCATCAAATCTTTTATTAAAGCGCACCGGCTTTGTGCCGATCCTTCCTTCTCCTTGCATCGGGTATTTTACTTTCAGTACGGGGATTTCCGCGATGAGTTTCTTTCTGCTCATATTGTCTCCTGTCTTTCGATATTCCAAAAAGCCGCCAGTTGGCTTGTAAGTTCTGCTTTATCCGAAGCGGTTTTTACTTCGGTCCAATGTTGTGGGAAGAGGCTCGGGTAGGGTTCCGTCGTGTAGCGGTCGTCGATCAAAAGGAGTGCGCCTTTATCCTTTTCCGTTCGGATCACGCGTCCTGCTGCTTGCAGGACCTTGTTCATCCCGGGGTAGAGATACGCGTAGGCGTAGCCCGTCTTTTCTCGTTCCTCGAAGTAGTCGCGGATCAGATCCCGCTCCTTTGAGATGCCAGGGATCCCGACGGATACGATGGCAGCGCCGATCAAACGATCGCCGATCAGGTCGATTCCTTCTGCAAACACGCCGCCGAGCACGGCGAAGCCGGTTGCTTGCTTTCCTTTTTTAAACTTTCCGAGAAATTTCTGCCTCTGTTCTTCCGTAGCGCCGCTGTCTTGTAGTAGGAGCTTTTCGTTCGGGTATTGCGTTTGATACGCCTCCGCCACTTGCGCCATATAGGCGTAAGAGGGGAAAAATACGAGATAATTGCCGGGCTTCGCGTGAAAGAATGCGTGCAAAAGATCGGTGATCTCGGGCACGGCAATTGTGCGGTGGCGGTATCTTGTGCTCACGCGATTCGCGATATGTATGGATAGGTGTTCGGGTGGAAAAGGGGAGCGGAGCTTGAGCACAAAGGATTCTTCCTTTCCGCCGAGAAGCCGTTTATAGAAATGCAAAGGCGTGAGGGTCGCGGAGAATAGCACGGCTGTTTTCGCACGCGACAGCGCTTCTCTGAGCACGATCGAGGTGTCGATACAAAAGAGTTTGATCGTCCCCACTTCACGGTCGATGATGGTCACAAAGCCCTCGGTGTATACATCCAGGATCCTCGTAAAGGCTACCATCTGAAAATAGAGCGATAGGACTTTGTCGTAGGCTTCGTTCCCTTGCTCTTTGACCAGAAATACTTCGATGTCCTTCATCGCGCGTTTTAACGGAAAGTAGAGCTCTTCAGGCGATTCCTTTTGGGTATGCTTTCCGTTTACCGCTTTTTCGAAGGTCTTATCCAAGAGCTTCATCACGGAAAACAGGCGTTTGACGATGAATTTGTATTCGTCCGCTTCGATCAAGCCGACGATTTCGTCGAAGTCGGCCGCGAATAGGTCGGTCGAAAACATATCCCTTCCGCGGTCCACCAGATTGTGGGCTTCGTCCACCAAAAAGCCGTAGGGGTGGATGTTCATCTCAAAAAACCGCCGGAGATAGGTTTGCGGATTGAAAGCGTAATTGTAGTCGCCCACGATCACATCGCAAAACAGCGAGAGGTCGAGCCCCAACTCAAACGGGCATACGCGGTGCTTTTCCGCCCAGTCGCGGAGTTCGTCGCCGTCGATCCGGGTGGCGCCGTTCAGCGTATCCAACAGCGCGTCGTTGACGCGGTCGTAGTGGCCTTTCGCGTAAGGGCAGTCGTCGGGATTGCAGGAGACGGTATCGTTGATACAGATCTTCTCTTTTGCCGTGAGGTCGATCGCGAGCAGGTGTGCGCCTCGCTTTTCCAACAGTTCGAGCGCATCCCAGCAGACGCCTTTCGCGGTGGAGCGCGCGGTCAGGTAGAAGATCTTGTCGATCAGCTCTTCTCCGATCGCTTTTAGCATGGGGAAAAGGGTGGAGATCGTCTTTCCGATGCCCGTGGGCGCTTCGCAAAACAGATGGTGCGATCTCCGAATGCTTTCGTACACCGCGTAGGCGAGTTCCTTTTGGCCGTCGCGATATTCGGGGAACGGGAAGCGCAGGGTTTTCAGGCTGTCTTGCCGGATCTCGTGGTGTGCGATCCGCCACCTTGTGAACACCATATAGCGCGCAAGCGCATCCAGGTAGAACGTTTCCAGTTCCGCAAAGGTAAAGGTCTTGCGGAACCGCTGGATGGCTTGCGTTTCGATCTGATAGTAGGTGAGCTGCACGTCCATGTCCCGTTTCCCGTGCGTCTTCGAATAGAAGTACGCGTAACACATCCCCTGTGCCCAGTGGAGTTCGCTGATCGCACCCTGCAGCTCGGCGATGTCTCGGCTCGTGCTCTTGATTTCGTCGATCACGACGTGCCCATCTCGAAAAAGCACCCCGTCGGCGCGACCTTGCGCTTGAAAGAGCACGTCTTCCACGAGGGTTTCGTCGTGGAAGGCGTGTTCGGCAAAGTCGGTGTCGAGGTATTCTTTTTGTATGGCTTGGTGCGCGCGGATGCCGTCCAGGGCTTTCGATTGCGAGCGAAATCGGGTGTCGATGTCGCCCGCACGAAGCACGAAGTTGATGAGTTCCCCAACGGAGATTTGGATTGTGTTCATATGGAGGGCTCCTTACGGGGCGGGTTCAAGTTCGGCGGAGCGGCACAAGGGCGCTCCCTACGGGGGCGAAAAGTCGACTTCCTACCTGCTTTCCAGGTACTCTTTTATCTTCTCAACCGCGTCTGTTTTCTCCCATGTCACATCCAGGTCTTCTCTTCCGAAGTGGCCGTAGGCTGCTGTTTGTTCGTAGATGGGTTTTCTTAGGTCGAGTCGGTCGATGATTGCGGCGGGGCGCATGTCGAAGCAGTGGTTTACGATGTCTACCATCACTTCGTCCGGGACTTTGCCTGTGCCGTACGAGTCCACGAATACCGACAGCGGATGCGCGATTCCGATTCCGTAGGACAGGCCGATTTCGACTCGGTCGCATAAGCCTGCCGCGACCAAGTTCTTTGCCGCGTGTCTTGCGGCGTAGGAGGCCGAGCGGTCGACTTTGGTCGGGTCTTTCCCCGAAAACGCGCCGCCGCCGTGGTGTCCGGTTCCGCCGTAAGTGTCGACGATGATCTTTCTGCCGGTGAGGCCGGCGTCTCCCATGGGGCCACCTGTCACAAACTGTCCGGTCGCGTTCACATAGTATTTCGTATTTTCATCGACCATGTCGGCTGGTAAGATGGGCTTGATGACGGATTCCATCACATCATTGAAGATATGCTCCTGTTCGGTGCCCGGGGCGTGCTGGGCCGCGATCAGCACGGTGTCGATTCGCACGGGTTTGTCGCCTTCGTATTCCACCGTCACTTGCGTCTTGCCGTCCGGTCGCAGATACGAGAGGGTGCCGTCTTTTCGCGCGTCGGCGAGTTTCTTTGCCAAGCGGTGTGCTAGGCTGATGGGGAGCGGCATGCGCTCTTTCGTTTCGTTGGTCGCGTAGCCGAACACGATGCCTTGGTCGCCTGCGCCGATGAGATTGTACGCTTCGTCGTCGCCTTTCTTCATTTCCATCGCGCGGTCCACGCCCATCGCGATGTCCGGGCTTTGTTCGTTGATCGCCGTGAGCACGGCGCAGGTGTCGGCGTCGAAGCCGTATTTCGCGCGCGTGTAGCCGATTCTTCGAACGGTATCGCGTACGATTTTTTGAATGTCTACATAGCAGTTCGTCGTAATCTCGCCGATTACCAGTACGAGGCCGGTGGTCGCGGTTGTTTCACATGCGACGCGCGCCATCGGGTCTTGCGCCAAAATGGCGTCCAGGATCGCGTCCGATACTTGGTCGCATACTTTATCGGGGTGCCCTTCCGT
>CAZFWK010000100.1:0-6494 GCA_964522555.1 uncultured Peptoniphilaceae bacterium
GAAAGCGCCGGGTAATCGGCGTCAAATGCGTAAAACTCGAGTAAATGTCGAAAACGATCGGCGCCAGTACAAAGTCGCCCAAGAGTCCGCCTACTACACTCCCCAACAATCCCGCCGAACCGCCGTAGTACAAGTATTTCTTCAAAATGTCGGAGCGACCGTACCCGAGCATCTTCATGGTGCCGATCTGCCCGCGGCGTTCCAACACCATCCGGGTCATCGTCGTAAGGGAGAGAAGAAGCGCGATGAAGTACATAAAAAGCGGGATGACCTGGGCAAGGCTGTCGATCCGATACGAGTCGTCGTAGATACCGAAGTAGGAGAAATCGTCGTACCGAGTGGAAACATTGTATCTGGGAAGCTTGAGTTTGAGGAGGAGCTCTTCTCCATCCGCGATTTTTTCCTTTGCATCGGCAAGGTCCGGGAGAGCCTTGGCCTTCTCTGACTCGAATTCGGCCAAGCCCTCTTGATACGCGTCCTCCCCGTCTAATAGGGCCTGATACGCGTCGAACAAGGCCTCTTCACCTTCTTTTACACCTTGATCCAATTCCTGCACGCCGTCCACCCAAGCGCGATAGCCTTCTCGATATTGGCTCCATCCTTGGGTCAATTTCGCTTGTGCTTCTTGAATTTGAAGCTCGCCCGCTCGCTTCTCCCGCTCGAGCGTTTGTTTGCCTGCGAGCCAAGTGTCGTACCCCGTTTTGTATTCTCTTTCACCCGAGTCGAGGGCTTCCTTTGCTTCAAGCAGCGGTTGCATCGCGGTCCGCTTTGCGCTGTCAAACTGCGCTTTTCCCGCTTCAAATTCCGCTAGACCCGCTTCAAACTCGGCCCTTGCCCCGTCCAACTGTACTTTCCCTTCACCAAGGGAGATTTCCGTTTCTTGCCTTTTTTGCGAGAGCGCAGCTGCAGCCAGCTCCAATTCGGCCTCGCTTTGCAATAGTATGAGTTTGTTTGCCTCAAGCTCGGCTTTGGTTTCTGAAAGTTGCGCCACTTTTTCCCAATACTCGGCATCCGTGACCGCGCCGCTTTCCAATTCCAGTTGCAACTGCAGCTCTGCATCGATCATCTGAGAAAGCCCCGCCTCTACTTCACCGAGTGCGCCGGACGATACCGCTTTTGCCGACTCGATTTCGAGTGCGGCCGCATCCAACTGTACATAAGCTTCGGAACGCTTCTCATCGTATTCACTTTCAGCAGCGGTGAGTTCAGCACTCGCTTGGTTCAACTTCTCCTGTGCCTCATCCAGAGGCTTTCGTTGTAGGGAAAGGGCCTCTTCCAATTGGGCTAAGCCTTTCTCGTATTCGACCCGACCCTCGTCGAGTTTTTTTCGAGCGGCTGTCAGTTCAGCAGCTCCCGCGTTCAGCTTCGTCGTACCCTCGGCGATGCCGGAGGCGAGCTTCTTTTTTCCTTCTTCTAAGTCGGATTGGCTCTTCACAAGCGTGCGGTACCCGGCTTCCAGTTCTCTCTCCGCTTCTGCCAGCGCGACCCTTGCATCGGTGATCTCCGTCTCAAATTCCCGCTTTTTCTCGTAGTACTCGGAGGTGCCGGAGTTGAGCTCTTGCCGCGCATCCCGCAACTCCGCTTCCGCGTCCGACAGCTTTTGTTCGCCATCCTCGACCTCACGCTTCGCTTCCGCAAGCGAGCGGGTGGTTTCTAACTTCATCTGCGACTCTCGATTTTTGAGTCGTAGGGAAAATCGGCGTTCCAGATCGGTTTTCAAATTCTTGACGAGTTCGCGATACTCGTCGGATGTGCCGAGGAGAGCCGCCGTATCCGTAAAGACCAATCGAGCGCGCACGGGATCCGCCACATCATTGTCAAACGCGTCGGGGGAGACGATCATCACATGATCCACGGTACCGTCGCCCTTGTTTCCGTTTCCCTTGTAATTGCGGCTCATCGACTCGGGGTGCACCCCGAAGCCCGTGATCACGAATTCATGCAAAGTAAGCGGGTCATCCTCTTGATCCGGAGCGAGGCGGACCGTATCGCCGATCTTGCCGAATTCCCTATACTCGGCATCGAGCACCGCCTCGTTGGGAGCGCTCGGCAGGCGACCCTCCAAGAGATATGGGACGGAGATGTCTTCCGTTAGAGAAAGCAGGCGAAAGACGCGGTCATCGTCCGTTTCATCGACGAAATCCGCGACAAAAGAGTAAGAGAAACGCTTCACCCCTTCGGTCCTTTCGATGATCGCGCGATCCTCCATTTCAAGCCCCATCGGAGTCGTCACGACGAGATCATACATCGAGGTGACCTCAGAAAATTCATCGAGCTCTTCTCGCATGAGAGAGCCCGATGAAAAAAGCCCGGTAAACACAAAACTCCCGATTCCAATCAGAATCAGGATCGAAAGATAGCGGGATTTCGAGCGAAAGAGTTCACGAAAGAGGTCTTTGTATAATGCGCTTTTTTTCATGCGGCGTCACCACTCGATCGTGCGAATGTCGACAGGGTTTTCAGAACGCGTAATCTCTCGCACTCGTGCATCGCCCAGCCGAATGACCCGGTTTGCGATCGGCGCGATCACCGTATTATGCGTGATGATGACGACCGTCGTACCCCATTCGCGAGACGCCGTTTGGAGGAGAGTCAGGATCTGCTTTCCCGTCGTGTAGTCCAACGCTCCCGTTGGCTCATCCGCCAAGAGCAGCTTCGGCCTTTTCGCGAGCGCCCTTGCGATCGCAACGCGCTGCTGCTCGCCACCCGAAAGCTGTGCCGGGAAGTTGTTGAGGCGATCCCCCAAGCCCACCAATTCCAAAGTTTTCGCGGCATCCTGCGCATTCGGTACGATTTGATTCGCCAATTCTACATTCTCCAAAGCCGTCAGATTCGGAATCAGATTGTAAAATTGGAATACAAAACCGACATCATGTCTTCGATACCGCGTGAGGCTCCTTTCGTCGAAGTTCGCGATATTTTGCCCATCCACAAAAAGAGCCCCTTCGTCCGCCGTATCGATCCCGCCCAGAATATTCAAAAGGGTAGATTTCCCCGAACCCGAAGGCCCCACGATCACAGAAAGTTCGCCTTTCTCGATCGAAAGGGAAATCTTGTCGTTTGCTAAAATGATCGAATCGCCCATCACATAGCGTTTGGTTAGATTTTGAATATCGATATAATTCATAGCGACCCCTTGTTATCTTAATGTGACTATCGTATCACGATGGAATTGATCAAACAACCGTACAAATGATAATGAAGTGAAATCCACGTAAAAACCGACTCGCTTAGAGTCGGACTATGTCTTCACACAAAAAAAGCGGCGCTTGGCCGCTTTTTCTTATTCTACGTATCCTGTGGTTTCTTTGAGATGTCTTTCTTCCGCGGTCATGTAGGCGACTGCCGGGCCTGCGTAGGCTAAGATGATCGTGATGAGCGGCATGGTGTAGTTGAAGATCGCGTACGGTGCGTAGGAGAGCGTGGAGACGCCTAAGGTGTTCTTGATGAATGCACCGCAGGTGTTCCATGGAATGAGCGCCGAGGTGACCGTACCGCCACCTTCCAGGGCTGCAGAGAGAGTCTTGGGGTGGAGATTCTTCTCGGTGTAGGCTTTGTTGAACATCCTTCCCGGAACTACGATCGAAATATATTGCTCGGGCATGGTCGCGTTGCTGAAGATACCGGCGGTGATGGTTGCCGTAACGAGTCCGCCTGCCGTTTTTACGAACCGTAGGATGACTTCGAGCAATACGGACAACAGTCCGGTATTTTCCGCGATCCCGCCGAACATCATGGCGATGATCGTGAGGGAGATCGAATACATCATATTCTCCAAGCCGCCGCTTGTAAGCAGTTTGTCGATTGCCACGATTCCGGTGGTGCTTTCGAAGCCTCCCATGCCTGCGGAGAGAAGGTCGCCGAAGTTGTTGCCTTGCAGGACGACGCCGAGTACGGCAGCGGACAGGATCCCCAGCACGATCCCGGGGATTGCCGGCATCTTTCTCGCGATCGAGATGATGACGATCAGAGGCGGCAAGAGCAGCAGCGGGTTGATTGAGAATAGCGCCCCGATCCCTTCTTGAATCGCTACAATCTCCGTTAGGTCGGTTCCGCCTGCTCGGTAACGCATTCCGATGATGAAAAAGCTGATCAGGCTGATTCCGTAGGTGATGGCGGTTGGCAGCATCATAAACTTTACGTGCGAGAATACATCGGTTCCGGCCATCGCGGGTGCGAGGTTGGTGGTGTCCGACAAGGGATAAAGGAGACAGGGAGATCGCACTACGCCCGGAGATGACAGCACCGGCCGTGATCGGTGCCGGGATTCCGAGTCCTGTAGAGATTCCCATCAGAGCGATTCCCATGGTCCCCATCGTTCCCCAGGAAGTGCCTGTGGCTAGCGAAGTAATCGAGGTGATCAGAAGTGTCGCAGGCAGGAAGATCGTGGGTGTGAGGATCTTCAATCCGTACGATATCATCGTGGGCACGACACCCGACACGATCCAAACGCCGATCAGGATCCCGATGATCGCTAAGATAACGACCGATTGGAGCGCCTGCGTAATTCCGTTGATCATAAACCCTTCTATGGATCGCCAATCGTGGCCGATTTTAAGCGCCATGAGTGCGGCGATGATGACGCCGATAAACATGGGCATGTGTGGGTCCGCTCCGTAAATGATGATCGAAACATACATAATTACGATGAGTAAACTAAAAACAATGCCGGCTTCAAGAAGCGTGGCTTGCCTTAGGTTTTTGGTCTTCAATATCAGTCCCCCCTTTAATATACTGCTTATCATATCACAAAACTCGTGGCTCTTCCTTAAATTTTCAAAGTTTTGTAGCTCTGTAACGTGTCAATTGCCTTTCTTCCTATTATAGTGTCGAGATCCGGCGAAAGAAAAATCCTCGCCCGATAGCGAGCGAGGAGCTGGATTGCGTTTAGAGTCCGTAGTGTCGGTTTAGCATCTCCACCATGTATTTCGTGGTGTCGGCAGCATTTCCCGCACAACGAGCTTTTCTTTCCGGATCCCCGTAATTGACTTCCATTTCCTTCATGAAATTTCTGACCGAGTCATTGTAAAGGTAGGAACCTGCGATGCTGGTTTCTAAGCGACCTTGATACTCGGGTTGAAATTCTGGGAAGGGGAAATCTTTGTACCAGTTAAACAGCTCCGCGATCAGCTTCGGCGCGTCTTCTTTCGGAACGACCGTGCTGATGGCAACGGCACCCACGCCAAGCGATCCGCAAAGAGTCGCCAAGCCGTAGCCTCCGCCGTACGCCTTAAAGGTCTGCGAGCTTACTTGATTAAACGGATAGCCGGCTTTGTCGCCTAATTCGCCGAAGAAACCTTCGGCAACGCCGACGCCTCAGCCGCCCTTTTGCTGATACGCGGCATAAGCGCGCTCTGCGCAGGTGGTGGGGTCGAGCTTTTGCTACGGATAGAGGAATGGCGCGTCGTCTTCTCCGGGCTTCGCTACGAATTGATAAGTAAGTTCTTCTTTTTCGGGATATGTGGTTTCATACGCTTTCTCACAGCCGGTGAGCATTTGTAGTGCAGAGCCTGCGATCGCGACAGCGGCTGCGGTCTTACCGGCGGTTTTCAGGAAATCTCGTCTATTGACTTGGGAATCGGTTTCAAAGATAGAATCCTTAGGTTTGGTTTCCATAAAGTTAACACCCTTTCTTTGTATGTATTCATTAAATTAATGATAACACAAGAAACACTTATATTACAGGTGTACCAATGCTTAATTTATTACAAAAGTATTAAGAAGCGCCCTGATTTAGTGGAGTATCGGGAGGACGGTAAAAAATGGGTTTGAAACGGAGGTTTTACTACCTGTTTTTTATGGGATTGGAGTATACTGATAAAGTAAGAAGTCACGCGTAGAAGGAGATCGGCATGGAATCGAATCAAAATTTTTGGTCGCAAGACAAGGACGGGTTGATGGAAGCCTTGGGCACTTCGGACAAGGGCTTATCGCAATCGGATGCGGATGAAAGACTGTTAAAATACGGAAAGAATCGGCTCTCCGAAAAGAACAAGATGGGGCCGGTGCGCATGTTTCTCAGGCAGCTGACAAATCCCATTACCCTGATTTTGCTGTTTGCAACGGCGATCTCGATCGTACTGCATGACATCACGGACTCGATTATCATCCTGCTGATCGTATTGGCAAGTGCCGTATTGGGATTCTTACAAGAGTATAATGCAGGCAATGCCGTTTCCAAACTGCTGGAAGTGGTAAGCGTGAAGACGAGCGTGCGAAGAGACGGAGCCGTGGTGGAGATCCCGGTCGAGGATGTTGCACCCGGTGATGTAATCGAACTGGGCGCAGGCGACGTGATTCCCGCGGACGGACTGCTTCTGGTAAGCAATGCGCTCTCGGTCGACGAGTCGACATTAACGGGCGAAACTTTTCCGGTTGAAAAGCAAGTCGGCGCACTTTCAGCCGATACGCAATTAGGAAGTAGGACCAATTCCCTCTGGATGGGAACGCATGTGGTCAGCGGAACGGGTGTCTTTTTGGTCGCGCAAACCGGC
>CAZFWK010000101.1:0-6445 GCA_964522555.1 uncultured Peptoniphilaceae bacterium
CAAAAGCCACACCGTCATCGGAAGAGAAAACGCGGTATTGGGTATGATCAGCGCCGTATAGCTATTCAATAACCCTAGTTGTGTCACGATTTTATACATCGGTCCGATCAGAATGACGGCTGAAAACATCTGCGTGATGATCACAACAAATAGGAAAAATTTCCTGCCGGCAAAATCAAAGCGGGATACTGCATAAGCTGCAAAAGTACCTAAACCAATGCATAAAAGCATAGTGGAGCCCGATACAATGAGACTGTTGAAAAATGCGGTTTTAAATTCGCTCTCACCTTTCCAGATTTCCACATAGTTCTCCCATTGCGGCTGATCGGGTATCCATTTTGGCGGCCATTGCGTTACCATGTCCAGAGATTTTATGGAGGTCGACAGCATCATAAAAAATGGAGTGATCGCCAGGAGTATCATGCAGAGCACCAGGAGGCTCAGGAGCCCTTTCTTCATTCTTTTTCGTGTTTTCATGTCAATCTTCTTTCGCTTGTAGCTGTTTCCAGTAGAATAAGCACAGCACGATCAAAATAACGAACACCGCTACGCTCATCGCAGAACTCATTCCCAAATTGTATTTGCCGAATGCTTCGCGGTAAATCCGGATCATCATGGTTTCCGTTTCACCCATTGGACCGCCTCCGGTAAGGACAAAGATGATATTGAATGCGTTGAATGTCCAGATCGTCGTAAGCGTAAGGGCAATCACAATTACTTTTCGCATGGCGGGTAATGTGATGTGAAGAAAACGCTGTACCGATCTCGCACCGTCCATACGCGCCGCTTCATAGGTCGATTCGGGGATTGCGGTGAGGCCTGCTAAGAACATCATCGTAATCAGTGGGATCCCGATCCAAGCATCGACCACCGCCGTCGAGATAAAGGCTAGTGTGGGATCCGACAGCCAGCGGATGGTTTCCGAAGTGAGCCCGAAAAATTGCAGGTAGTAATTCAGATACCCGTAGTGTCCGTCCAAGATCCACGACCATACGATCGCCACAACCACTTGCGGAATTGCCCAAGGGATGAGAACCATAAATTTCAGTACCTTCGAAAGGTACAGATCTTGATTCAAAAGAAGCGCAAGAATAAACCCGCAGCCTAGTTTAAGAGTCACAGTTAAGATTGTCCAACGGGCTGTCAGAGACAGCGTGCCATAGAAAGCTTCATCCGCAAGCATCTTTCTATAGTTAGCGAATTGGTTGAACTCTCCTATTCCTCCTATCAGTGAAACATCCTGCAAAGAATACCGGAATGTAAGGAAGAGGGGATATCCATATACCAGCAGCAAAAAAAGTAAAGCCGGAGCAATCAGTACATATGGAGTCAAGGCTTTTTTTTGTTGAATTCGGTTCACACTAAGGCCCTCCTGAAATAAGAGAATGGAAAGAGGCAGCTGCACGCAGCTACCTCTCCTTCTCAAAAATAATTAGTTGCCCAATTCCTTTTCCGCCGCTTCCAGCGCTTCTTTCGCAGGCGCCGTGCCCGTCATGGCTTTTTGGACTGCTTTTACAAATTCTGCGTTGAAAGTATCCCATACCGGTACTTGCGGTTCCGGAACGCCGTACTGAATCATTTCTTTAAATGGCTGCAGGAATTCATCATTGTAGCGCGCTTCAGATTCTTCCGCTTTCAAGATCGGGAAGAATCCAATTGTCGCATTGTAATTGTTCTGGAATTCAAATTGTCCCATATGGGCAACCAGTTGGAACGCCAGGTCTTTGTTCTGGCTTTGCGCAGAAATGGAGAAAGAGTCGGTTACAAGGGTTTCCGCCATTTGAGTTCCGGCAGGAAGTAATGCTACACCATACGGGTAGGTAGCAGATCCTTCGTCCAGTACTCCTTTTTCCCAGGGACCGGAGATGAACATTGCCAGTTCTCCATTCTTAAACATCGGTGCCTGGTCTGCACGTGCGGTCGCGACCGGATCAGGAATCAATCCCTTGTCATTCAGGCTTTTCAAAAAGTCCAGTGTCTTGATATTTTCTTCGGTTGCCAGTCGGATCTCTCCCTTTTCATCCGTTGCGGATCCGCCGTTTTGGTAGATGAAGTTAAATATCTCATCTGTGCCGGAAGTTATATCGGTTGGAACTGCAAATCCATAAATGTCGGGGTTCTCGCTTCGTACTTTTTCTGCTGTGGTAACGAGCTCATCCCATGTGGCTGGGGGCGTATCGATCAGATCCGTACGATAATACAGAGCCCTTGAAGAAAACGCCAACGGAATACCGTATTGAACGCCTCCAAAGTTTGCTGTTTTTAATACATTCTCTACGCGCTCCGCTTTAAACTCCTCAGTTATATAGGCGTCCAGTGGCTCTATTACGCCGATCTCCGCAAACTGACGAAGAGAGCGGGAACCGGTAATCATGACATCCGGTGCTTCCTGCGCTTGAATGAGCGAAACGATCTTCGTGTTGGCTTCATCCCATCCGGCCGGAACTACTTCCACATCTATGTTTTCGTTCTTTGCTTCAAAATCCTGTATACTCGCATCATATAAACCTTTGAACGGCTCGGTTTCATATCCTGGAATAAAAATCTTCAGTGCGATCTTTTCCTTCGCAGGCTCTGTTTCGTCGGTTGCTGCCGCAGCTTCTGTAATAGCCTCTGCTTTCTCTCCCTCAGAAGTTGCCGGTGCTTCCGTTGCCGTCTGGCTGCTGCCGCATCCCGCCAGTAGCAATATGAATACTGTCAAAAATAATGGAATTAAACGTCGCTTACTCATACTTCCCTCCTTGTGGTATACTCTACTAATCTGAGCAGATGCCTCAATTATATATAGGTCGATATTAAATTACAATTAGTTATTTTTATGTAATGCATTAAAATTATTTATAGATGAGACCGATCTACCAAAAGACATGCCGTGGCGGGCCTTACATTTACCCTAACAAAAAACAAAATTCCTCCGAAACTCCGGGTGACTGCTGGGGTGTGGAGGTTTTAGTTCTTTAGAGAATATCTCTAATAAAAAAACCCATTGCCGTACCATATGTCATCCCCTCTTGTAAGGCCGTTTTTAATGATTTCTGCAAAATAGTGGTCTCAGGATAGTCATTGGGATTTTCAGTCAAGTATCCAAATACTCGCTCTTCCATTTGTCGACTTTTCAAATCCTTGGATAGAAGAGTGAAATGACTCTGGAATTGTATGATATTACTGTCTCTTGGAAGGAGCTCGATTATGTCGGGATTCAAGAGCCATGAGTCACACAAAAACACGATTGCTTTCAATGCCTCACGATTGGGTGACGCTTGGCCTTGTGATTGCTCCAAAAAGAAATTAGCAGCAAAATCATACGAGATTCGACACTGATCCGGCGAAAGTGGCTCTCCTTCTCGAATATGCACATTCAAAAAAATAGCACTTGAACCATATTCCGAGAATAGTATTTCTGGAACCCTCTCGCAAGATAAAATTTCAAACTGTAGACGCCCTAACTTTATTACTTTTCCTTCGAGAATATCATTTAACCAGAAGAAATTCTCTTTGTTGATCCCAATACTGCCGGTCGATCGTGTAAAGCGGTCAGCCCAAATTGAAATATCTTTCATATTGTCTTGATAGACTGTGTCAGGGATTCCCTTTCTCGCATATAGATCCTTCGTATATGTCTTAGACTTTTCTCGTATATATGCAAGCATGCTTTCTTCTTTCGTGCGCATTCCTTCACAAGGAATTTCGCATGATTCGCACGGATTCTGAAGGGTTAGATTCTTACTAAATTGAGCTCTCAGCGCAACCGATTTGATAGGAAACAACTGATATGCATCATTGATAGTAATGATATCGATATTTCCTATTCTACGATATATCTCTCCTTGTTTTGAGAGTGGGAAATCTGTAGAACCGGGAACCCATTCTCGTTCCCGATAAATTTTATGCTCTTCATAAATCTCTTCGAAGATCATTTCCTTAAGTACATCGAGACATAGGATCGCAATCTTATCGAGAATAACTCCTCGAATGGCTTCCGTTGTAGAAATATAATGTTGAATGACTTTCTCGATTCTTTCTCCCACCGTGTAGATGATGTCACCAAATATATTGCCATTCTCATCAAACAGGCGATAAGCATATCCCACTTCAAGAAGTTTCTTAAATCCCAAAAGTTCTTCATCAATTTTACGCGTAATGATAGGAGGAGTCGGTCGATTTCCATAGCCGAGAAACTTTACGAGAGTCACTCGCTTTTCGATGACCCTTTCCCTTATCCGATCTTCTATCTTCATAAAATCTCACCCAATTTCTTGCTCATCCCAAGATCTAGTCATTCTCAACCGATATGATGTGAGAATACCTTCTCTATGACTATATGGTTACAAAATGAAACAGTCAAATTAATAATTCTTTTGTTTTCATTAATTTCTGTTATGCTAAATCTCTTTATGTAAATTCTTGGCCGTTGAAATTGCGGCTTTAAGATTGATATCCGGTGTATCGTTAAGGCAATTGCAGCCGAAAGCGCAGATGTAATTCTTATGCCGTGACATCTTTCTGCAAAGTTCCGTCGTTGCATTGCGAATTTCCTGAGGTGTCGAATACCCAATGAGTTGGATAGGGTCTAAGTTTCCGATCAGGATTATTTCGGGTGGTATTTGTAAAATGACAGATTCATAGTCCATAATTTGGTCTAAACTGATTGCATCTATCGGACATGAGATCATAATATCTAAGAAATGAGAGGTGTCGCCACAAATGTGCATACCTTTCCAACAATCGAGTTCATTGTATATCGAGTGTAAGTGAGGTTGGACGAATTTTCGAAAATTTTCCGGGCTTAGCGTGACCGTTCCCGGTTCCGATATCGATATATATTGAGCGCCCGCATCTTGAACCGCTTTCGCGTACCTTTTTACTGTTTTCGTCGTAAACTCTAACAGTTTTTTAACAAAAGAAGGCGCTCGAATGATTTCTCGGAGCAAATGTGTGGCGCCTGCCAGCTGTACTGCTAGGGTAAAAGGACCTTGCACAGAAACATAGAGCGGCTTATGAATCGTTGTTGCAATCAGCTCCAGGCTTCGAAGGTTTATGGGCATGCGTCCATCTTTTTGCGGATCGGGAACCGAAAGTTGGCGGACGTCTTCAATGGTTTGAATTGGGTGACTCATTACACTCGGAAAGTCAAAGTCAGGTTTTAATAATTCTAATCCTAATGTCTCGCAAAATATCGCACCATCACAAAGCGAATAACTAAAGTCCGCATCGAATTCTTGGTCCATTTTGACAGCTAAATCCAGTTGGATTTGCGGGTCTAAGTAAACTTCGTAAGTGGTATATCCAAAATACTTTAGTCCATTTGTTGCCATATCGGCTAAAAAGAAGTTTCGGTTTTCACTCGAAATATACTCCATAAGAGTCATATTCTTATCTTTCATAAACTAATTTCACTGCTTCTACGGCATTCGGAGAGTAACCATCCGCTCCAATTTCTTGTGCGTATCTCTCGCTGATACAACCTCCACCTATGATCACTTTCGGTATATTCTGTTGCTGTAATGAATTCAAAAGATCGATCACTTCTTTCATCTTTCCCATCGTGGTAGTCATCATTGTCGATAATCCAATAATATCGGCATGTTCGGCAAGCGCTCGCTGAACGATTTCCTCAACCTTTACATTAAGTCCTAAATCGACTACATGGAAGCCCGCTGCCTCCAGTAAAATTTTAAGAATATTCTTTCCAATTTCATGCAAATCGCCTTCGACTACGGCGATCACTATTTTTTGACTCTTCGCAGAGGCAACAGGGGCAATGCGATTGAGAAATTGAATTCCTTTATTCAAGGTATCCGCACATACAATCACTTCGGAAACAAAATACTTTTTTTCCGCGAAGTAGTTGGACGCAATGAGCATCCCGTGACTAAGGCCTTGATCATAAATCTCTGTAGCGCTAACGCCGAGGTTTAATGCAGTTTTAATATGAGTAATGATATTTTCTTCATCCATATTTACGACGGCATCAGAAATCATTTTGAGACAGTATTCTGATTGATTCTGGGCTGAAATTGAATTGCTGTCGACTGGCTCATTGAATCGCTTCAAATTTTTGCACCTTTCTTTTCATGACATTTTAGATCGTAAGTGAGGTGAAAACTTTGCATCTTTCTACCTCCTAGCATTTCAAAAAATTATATCATGAGTTATCCATTCTAAACAATCGCTTTTATCTTTTCCTTATTGCAGTACTGTCACCAAAAAGAGACTGACCCAGATGCTCACTAGTAAAAGTTTTCGAAGGGCCAGCCTTAGAGCGGTGACGAATCGCGATCGCTAGGCTGAGAAGAAGAGGCTTTTGGATTAGCCGGACTTGAAATTGTACACGGGTTTGATGCGAAAGAGAATCGCAGCGGTAGGCCCGATATGCTTGATGATATCCTCCGCATCTTTGTATGCCGAAGGCGCTTCGTCGAGCGTTCGGTTGGAAACGCTGGTC
>CAZFWK010000102.1:0-6437 GCA_964522555.1 uncultured Peptoniphilaceae bacterium
GTAACACCCTACGAACCACCGTGCGCTGGGTGGTCTCCTTGAAACTGCAACCCACCCCACGGCATCGCTTGGCTCCCCCTCACCGGCTCTTCGGCACTACATCCTTCCTAAATCTCTCTTCCACAAAAAAATCCACATCCCCCGGCTCTTTCTCGTAATAATAAAACTGTAACCCCTCCGTCTGATTCCCGTGTGTGTAGTACGGGTACGGGAAGCGTGGGATTTGGATCGCGGTTTCTTTTCTTTGCATCGCTTCTTTGATCACCGCGTCTCGTTCGATTTGCACGCGGGTGTTGGCGTAATGGACGCCGCCTCGCCATAGGAGTGTGCCGCAGAGGATGGCGGTCGCTGCTACGCCGAGTAGGTCGGCTTTCTCCAGCGACAGCGCCTTCACCAACACCAGGCACACGAACGCGAGCGCCAGGGTGCCGGCGTAGTAGTTTCGCGGCCCGATGGGGTGCACTACGATAAGGGGCGCGTAGAGCAGCAGCCAGAGCACGAGTCCGCATAAGAAGTTGTTGCGGTCGGTTGCGGGGAGTAGCGGGGTGACTTGCCAGACCAAAAACCCCCATAGAAGAAAATGGACGGCCAAGTACAGCGCGATCATCCACCACGACCCCATAAAGATTTCCAAAACAAAGATCGAGTACCCGTCAAACGGGATGAATAAGAACGCGAGCGCTGCGCATAGCAAGCACCAGATCACGAGGGCCGCGCGCTTTCCTTTTTTTAGCAATAGATTGAGGACGCCGGGTACGAGTACCAAAAGCGGTATCGCCTGCCACGCGAGAATAAACGGACCGAAGCGGCGGAAGTTTTTGAAGAGTTGCGCTTCGAAGCTGCCGGGGTCGGTGGGCACGCGGCGATACCAGTCGGAGCCTGTGGCGACGTCGTGGTAGACGGGCGAGCCTGCCATCAGAAGCGTCCCCAATAGGATGCCGATGGCGAAGCTTAGGAGCACGGAGTCCTTTTCTTTTGATTTCGCGAGTGCTACGAGGATCGCACCGGCTGCGATAAACAACACGAGGGTGACGTGTTCCACAAAAAAGCAAGTGATGAAGCCGGTGAAAAACGCTGCCGGGATGGGGACCTTTTTCTCCCCTCTTCTCCACCTAACCAAAAAGGGCAACACGATCGCGATCGGGATCACATAGTTGAAGAAGCCGGCCGACCAGACGTATGCCTGCACGTGGATATTAAGCGGGAGTACGGTGACCATCACGAGCGTCAGCACGAGTCCCGCAAAGCTGCGTAGGCCGGCGAGTTTAAACATCGACACTGTGATCGCGCCAATGCAGAGTACTTTTAAAAGCGCGCGCAACCAAAGGGGTTTCATCAGCGCAAAGGATAGAAAGTTTCCGATCACGCGGCCGTTCAGATTCAAGTATTGGTCGGGGATAATGGCGAATAATTCTCCAAGCGTCTTGGGCGAAAATGCGATGCGCTCCCAGTCGTCGCCGCTCGGGGTAAACAGCAGCGCATACACAAACCATGCGCCCATAAGCGCAAAGAATATCCACTTTTGTTTTTTTGTAATCTCCATTTATGCCTCCAGTAATTTGTTTATTGTATCATAACGAATCCCTTTTTTTCTTACACAATTCCATCATTTAAGCGGATTTTCTCCCACCCCGCTTCCATAATGTGATAAAATATAGAGGATTATGATTATCGAGACATGCAAATTCGGTACGAGATTTTGGTAAGGATTGTGAAATTGGAGGCGGAAGTCTCACGAGTGAATAAAGGAGTAAATTATGGATTGGGTAAACGACATTGCAGCAATGGAAGATCGGATTCTGGGGTGGTACAAGGAACTGCACCGGCACCCGGAGTCTTCTTTTAACGAACGATGGACGAGCGCGTACATACTGGAGCAAATGAGCGCATTGCCCAACGCCGAGGTATGGCAACCGACGGCGACGAGTGTCGCGGTGCGGATCAAAGGTGAACAGCCCGGGCTTAACATCGCGCTGCGAGCAGAGATCGACGCGCTTCCCGTGCAAGAGGAGACCGACCTCGACTACTGCAGCCTCCACGACGGCATGATGCACGCCTGCGGGCACGACGCCCACTCCGCCATGCTGATGGGTGCGGCGGCGTATTTTAGCGCCAACACAGCCCAAATGAAAGGCGATGTGCTGTGCATCTTCCAACACGCCGAAGAAGTTCCGCCGGGAGGCGCTCGAGAGATCGTGGCGACGGGCATTATGGACGACATCGACTTTATCTTCGCGCAACACCTCACCTCTACGATGCGCTTCGGTCTGATCGACATCAAGCCGGGGCCGACCTCGAGTAACTCAGACCTATACGAGATCGTCATCGACGGCAAGGGCGGGCACGCGTCGGCACCGGAAAGCGCGGTAGACCCGGTTCTGGTGGGTGCAAAGATCGTCGACGGCTTGCAAAGTATCATCTCCAGGCAAATCGCACCGCAAGAGACGGCAGTCGTGTCAAACACAGTGTTTCAAGCAGGAAACCCCGTATCGGCAAATATCATCCCGAAACGGGCGCTGCTTGCGGGAAGCGTGCGTACCCTCACGGCAGAAGCAAGGGAAACCGCCTCGCGCTCGATCACCAAGATCGCGCAGGGCATCGCGGAAGCGTACGGCGCGAAAGCCACGGTAAAGTACCGCCACGGCTACGACTCCATTCAAAATGACCCCGAAAGCACGGAAGTGGTGCGCTACATTCTGCGGAAAGTACTCGGCTACGACACCACTTGGCCCCCCGGGAATCTGGAAGGCGAAGACTTCTCCGCTTATACAAAGCTCGTACCCGGCTGCTATATCCAGCTCGGGTTCAAGGAAAAAGGCTTCGACGCCCCCGACCACAGCCCCGTGTTCAAAGTGAACGAGAAAATATTGATCCCCGGGACAAATGTACTGGTGGCAGTAGCGAAGCTATATGGAGAAACGAAAGGGAATCTACCTGAGGAATAAAAAAAAGGCCGCTTGGCCTTTTTTTATTCCTCCCGCTACCCAATCAAATGAAATGCCCCAAAACTCAGCCCTAGTACGAGTACCCCCGCCACCAAATTCCCTGCAGCGATCACCGGCCAGGCGTACTTAAGCCGAAATTTCAGTAGCGACGCCAGCAAACTCCCCGTCCAAATCCCCGTGCCGGGAAGCGGGATCGCCACGAAAATGAAAAGCCCGATTAATCCGTTTCGCTGCGCGTGGTCACCTCGCATGAGGGTCTTTTCTTCCAATTTGTTGATCCACCGCTTCGGCTTTTCGAAACGCTTCAAGAACTTAAAGATATCTCGTATAAAGACGATAATAAAAGGGATCGGCAAACAACTGCCCAGATACGCCCAGAAGAACACTTCCCAAAGCCCCATTCCCATCGCTATCCCTACAGGAATGGTGCCCTTTAACTCGATCAGCGGCAGCATAGAAAGCACAAAGATCAGCGGCGCATTCGAGAGATAATTTTCAAACCAATGGATAATCGTATTCATAATAATAGCCCCTCGGGGTCGATAAGTTTTACGATACAAGTAAGAGACCCTCTCACAAGTATAACAGAG
The DNA here is from genome assembly GCA_964522555.1 of uncultured Peptoniphilaceae bacterium. Lineage (GTDB taxonomy): Bacteria > Bacillota > Clostridia > Tissierellales > Peptoniphilaceae > JAAYQA01. The sequence continues at coordinate 3,536 of CAZFWK010000102.1, forward strand.
TGGAAAAGTATTTTCATTTCGTTCCCTTCCTCCCCATACAAAAACCCCGCAGCTCTCGCCGCAGGGTCTCTCCTACTCTCTATCTCCTTCTACCGTTTCAAACACTTCGATCGACACATAGCCCATTGTTCCGTCGAAATTGATTCGGTACCAGCCGGATTCTTCTCTCAACACCTTAATCGTGTCACCGTATCCTAGGGTATTCATCAGATAATAATCATCCCCCGGGCCGTTGCGCATGTTGAGCTCGCCGGTGAGGCTTACGGTAAAGGGGTACTCTTCCCCAACGCCTGCCGTTTCCGTCGCGGGTTCCGTTTTCGCTGCCGGTGGTTCGGTCACTTCAACCTCGATCTCTGTAGCGGGTTTCGCCGGATCCTCCGTTTCGGGTTCTTCGGTTACCTCTTCTCCGACTTGGATCATCTTTTGCTCGATAATCTTTACGTCTTCCATCGCGTCATTCTTGGGGCGCTTGCTATCATAGTCTTCCGCTTCGCGAACGCAGCCGCTGATGCTCATGGCTCCGATCACCAACAGCAACGCCCACTGCCCAAATCTTCTTGCCCTCATAAGCTAAAACTTCGGGATCGTCCCGATCACGGGAATATTAAACGAATTCTTCAGATCCTCGACTGATTTTACGGTGGTGTCGGTAAACTCGCGCAATAGCGCAACAAATACGCCCAACATTAGCCCCAGCATCCCGGCGATCGCCGTATTCAAAAGCACATTCGGGCTGACGGGATTCTTCGGCAGAGTCGCTCCATCCAAAATCTGCACATTATCAACCTGCATGATCGACTTTACTTCATCCATAAAGATCATCGCGGTTTCGTTCGCAATATCCATCGCGCGCTCGGGGATTGTATCCGTTACCCGTAAGCTTATGATCTCGGTATTGGTGACTGTCTGCACATTGATCTTCTTGCTCAGTTCCTGAGTCGTCATCTCAAGCCCCAAATTCTCTTCCACGGTTTGCATGACGGTAGCAGACTTCATGATCTCCCCATAAGTCGAAACGAGCTTCTGACTCAGCAAGACGTCGTTATACTCGAGCGACTGCCCGGAACTCGTATAGCTTGCTGGCCTTCCTACGATCAGCGTCGTGCGCGCTTGATACTCCTTTTGTAATACAAATGTACTTACAGCAAATGCAGCCGCCGCCAACAAAATCGTAACCAAAATAATGCCGAACAGGCGCTTCTTAATACCGTACCATATCTCGATTATGCTAATTTCTTCCATGCTCTCTCCTCCTATTTCTCGATCTTCATTTCTAAAATCTTATCTTGCGCTTCTTTCACGCTTTCTTCATCCAATTCATACATATATAAATCCCAACCGGGCATCGCATAGGAAGGAAGGCCACTCCTGCCGTAACCCTTTAATACCGATCGGTGGATATTCCACACTCCGGGTGTTTCGATCTGCGTGTTGGCTATTTTCATCATTTCTTGCGGTGTCATATTCGTATCGATGGAATTTCCAAAGGAATCCATCAGAGAAGGCAATTGGAGCAGCATTTCCGGCTGCAGCATCTTTCGAAAGATCGCTTCGATCACTAGCGCCTGATTTTTGGACCTGCCGACATCCCCCTCGGATAGAGTGTAGCGTTCCCGTACAAAAGCCAGCGCATCGCTGCCGTATAAAGTAATCCTACCTTGTGGGAAATGATGGCCTCCCTGTGAAAACGCGATAGGGTTATCTAGTTCGATTCCGCCGATCGTGTTGATCACGTCCTCGAAGGAGCTAAAATTTACCCGGAAATAATAAGGGATCTCCGTATTCAAAAGATTTTCAATTGTATTTACGGACGCTGTTACGCCGTATATGCCCGCATGCGTGAGTTTATCCCTTTGATCGTTTCCAAGGCCGGCAATCGACACATAAGAGTCTCTGGGAATGCTCAGAATGAGTGCGTCTTTTTTATCAGTATTGAGTGTAACGACGATATTTACATCCGAGCGCGAAACCCGACTTATCGAGCCATAAGTGTCGATCCCGGACAAAAAGATGCTCAACGCATTTGGATTCAGTTTTGACGGTTTTTCGGTAATCGCATCTTTTTCCGGCTCGGCTTCAGTGACCTCCGCCACTTCAGTAGCTGGTTCTGTCGTAACCACTAAATCCGTTCGGATCACTCTTGTCTTTGCAGCGAAGTCAGGAAGAACATCCTCGATCAGAGGCCGATACGCTTCGTTTAGGATCATTAGTTGATTGGAACCACCCAGAACCTTTCCGGCTGACTCTATGTATGAAGGGGAAGTAGCTGTCTTCAGTTTGAATCCGGCCCCTGCAAGCTCGCCCAGATACGCTTCGATATTTGTTTTATCCTGGTCGTACGAAACGAGTGTGAGTTCTTCGTTCAGTTCAGCAGGTGATTCGCCCTTATAGTCGATCTGCGCGATTAGCGACATCGAGACTTCTTCACCCGGTTTACTTTGCGACATTTTTTGTAAGTTCGAGGTCGTGCTGATTAAATAGTAGTCGCCAAATGCAAGAATCGCGCCAAGTAGAATGAGCACCGTCGCGCTAAACACTTGCACACCACGATTTTCACTTTTAAAGAGCGCTACAATAAAGAGACTGAGTAGTAAACAGAGTCCAACGATTAAACCAATTCTCAAGGAGTTGGGTAGGATCTGGTAATTTACTAATTGAAATAATAATATCCCGGCACTTACGATGACAAAGATAGAAAGCAGAGTTTTTAACAAGCCGGATTTCCGATTTTTATGTCGATTCTCTTCCACAAAGATCCTCCTAAACAAGTTATCATCTAATTATACAGAATGTGAAGAGAAAATGATATAGAAAAATGGCGAATTTAGGCTATAGTGAGGAAAATGACAGGTAGTTGATGGCGTGATGATGACGATTGGATTCGATATTTGATCATTGGCGT
>CAZFWK010000103.1:0-6403 GCA_964522555.1 uncultured Peptoniphilaceae bacterium
AACGAGAAGCGCATGCTGCAGGAGGCGGTCGATGCACTGATCGACAATGGCAGGCGCGGTAAGGCAGTCACCGGACCTGGCAACCGAAACTTGAAGTCACTTTCCGATATGCTGAAAGGAAAGAGCGGTCGTTTCCGCCAAAACTTGCTGGGCAAACGTGTAGACTACTCAGGGCGTTCGGTAATCGTAGTCGGACCGGAGCTTAAGTTCTACCAGTGCGGGTTGCCAAAGAAGATGGCACTCGAGCTATTTAAACCGTTCGTCATGCGTCAACTGGTAAAAGAAGAAAAAGCACACAATATAAAGAACGCAAAGAAACTCGTGGAAAGAATGAACCCGGTCGTATGGGATGTACTGGAAAATGTCATCTCGGACCACCCGGTACTCTTAAACCGCGCGCCCACCCTGCATAGACTGGGGATTCAAGCGTTTGAACCCGTCCTGGTCGAAGGGAAGGCCATCAAACTTCATCCGCTCGTATGTACCGCGTATAATGCGGACTTCGACGGAGACCAAATGGCGGTCCACCTTCCGCTTTCGGTAGAAGCGCAGGCGGAAGCCAGACTTCTGATGCTTTCCACCAACAATATCCTAGCGCCGAAAGACGGGAAGCCGATCACCACTCCGACGCAAGATATGGTCTTGGGGGCGTACTACCTCACCATGAAAGTTGAGAATGCAAAGGGTGAGGGCAGTATTTTCAAAGACTACAACGAAATGATCCGTGCGTTCTACAACAACGAAGTGCATCTCCATGCGGAAGTAAAAGTTCGCGTGAAAAAGGATGCCGACGACGTGGGTCAGCTGGTACACGGCACGGTCGGGCGGTTTATTTTCAACTCGGGTATCCCACAGGATTTACGTTATGTGAACCGCGAAGACAAACCGTACGAATTGGAAATCAATCGTCATGTCGACAAAAAAGCACTGGGCGATATCGTGGCTCGCTGCTTCAGAAGACACGGAAATATCCGTACTTCGCAAGTGCTCGACTATATCAAGACGATCGGCTTCAAATATTCCACGATCGGCGCGCTTACGATCAGCATGGGCGACATCGAAGTGCCGCCGGAAAAGCAAGAGATCTTGGCGGTCGCGGAGAAAGAAGTTGCCGACTACAATAAGATGTTCTACAAAGGAATGCTTGCGGAAGAGGAGCGCTATGAGCTCGTAATCAAAGTTTGGCAAGACGCGGCGAAAGAGCTTGGCGACGTCATCGAATTCAAGAGCAAAGACTCCGTGAACAATGTTTCCATCATGGCGAAATCCGGCGCGCGTGGATCGATCGACCAGATCCGTCAGTTGGCCGGCATGCGCGGGCTTATGAGCTCCGCTACCGGTAAGACGATCGAGATCCCGATCAAGTCGAACTTTAGAGAGGGCTTAAGCGTGCAGGAGTTCTTTATCTCGACGCACGGTTCGAGAAAGGGGCTCTCCGACACCGCACTTCGTACGGCGGACTCGGGTTATTTGACCAGAAGATTGGTTGACGTTGCGCAGGACGTAATCGTACGAGAAGAAGACTGCGGAACCGAAAACTATATCCTCGCGCAAGACCTCAGAGACGGCAATGTTGTAATCGAAGCGCTCTACTACCGAATCGTCGGGAAATACTCCTACGAAGATATCTTGGAACCTACGACCGGTCAACTGATCGTTCGAAAAAATGAAATGATCACGGAAGATATCGCAGAGATCATCCAATATCTGGGTCTTAACAATATAAAAGTCCGCTCCGTGCTCGGTTGCGAGACGCATAGAGGCGTTTGCGCGAAGTGCTACGGCCGAAACCTGGCTACCGGCAAACCGGTCAACGCAGGGGAAGCGGTCGGCATTATCGCAGCGCAATCGATCGGAGAGCCGGGTACCCAGCTTACGATGAGAACTTTCCACACCGGCGGGATCGCCGTGGAGGGGATCACCTCGGGTCTGCCGCGTGTTGAGGAGCTTTTTGAGGCCAGAAAACCGAAGGGTCTTGCGTATATTACGGAAGTAGCAGGAACGGTCGAGGTTGTCGACAACAAAAAGAGACACGACATCGTCGTGACGACGGACGACGGGGAAGAAAGAACGTACAATATTCCCTACGGTTCGATGCTGAAAGTAAAGACCGGGCAAAAGCTCGAAGCCGGAGATATGCTGACGGAAGGCTCGTTGAATCCGCATGACATCCTAAAAGTGCGCGGTTTAGACGGCGTCTACGAATATATTACAAAAGAAGTACAACGCGTGTACCGCCTCCAAGGGGTAGACATCGACGACAAGCACATCGAGATAATCATCAAGCAAATGCTTTCGAAAGTAAAAGTGGAAGATGCGGGTGAGACCGGGTTCTTGCCGGGTAGCATGGTGAATGTCGGCGACTTTGATCGCATGAATCTGAAGATGGAAGAAGAAGGCAAAAGCCCTGCACAGGGTGAGCGCGTGCTCCTTGGGATCACGAAAGCTTCGCTCGCGACGGACTCCTTCTTATCCGCGGCTTCGTTCCAAGAGACCACAAGAGTTCTCACCGAAGCTTCTATCAAAGGAAAGGTCGACAATCTGATCGGCTTGAAAGAGAATGTGATCATCGGGAAGCTGATTCCTGCCGGTACGGGAATGAAAAAATATAAGAATCTCGAGATCGAGTACGATGGCATGGAGGATGACGATGCCAAGTTTACCCAAACCCCTTCCGACTCCATGAAGAAGGATGTACAAAACGCGGTGGAGATGGTCGAGTAATCATGCATTGACAGGTTCGTTTGCGGGTGTTAAAATCATCGTGGACTTTTACGGGGATATACGCCCGCAAAAAGAACCGCAAAGGAGAGTGTAAAAAGTGACGGAAGACGGCACCCTACGCATAATTGTAGGGTCTAAGCAGGTCAAACGCTGCTTAAAGAAGGGTCAACCGCTATCCAAAGTCGTCATTGCCCGCGACGCAAATAATAAAGAAGATCTCGACCACATCTTGCAAGAATGCAAGATTCATAATATCCAGGTCGTCTATGAGGATTCTATGAAAGAATTGGGGCAAAAATGCAATATCGACGTTAGTGCGGCAGTTGTCGCATTGATGATATAAAGAAAAAGGAGGTGTACTAATGCCAACCATTAATCAATTGGTGAAGCAAGGAAGAGAAAAGGTCGTTTACAAATCAAAATCACCTGCACTCGGAACTACGATGAACAACTTGAAGAAGCAGCAAACGGCAGTTAACGCACCGCAAAAGCGTGGCGTATGCACGGCTGTAAGAACCGTAACCCCGAAGAAGCCGAACTCCGCACTTCGTAAAATCGCGAGAGTCCGTCTGACCAACTCCATGGAAGTAGCAGCTTATATTCCGGGGATCGGACACAATCTACAAGAGCATAGCGTCGTTTTAATCCGTGGTGGAAGAGTGAAAGACTTGCCGGGTGTCCGTTATCATATTATTCGCGGCGCACTGGATACGGCAGGAGTTGCCAATCGTAAGCAAGCACGCTCGAAGTACGGTGCAAAAAGACCAAAGTAAGACCATAACCCGTGCAGAAGCGTTTTATATGATAAACATAAAAATGATTGTGCACAACGGCGAAAGTCGAGTACCAATGAAACTACTTTCATAGTAAGGAGGGAAGCAAGTGCCGAGAAAAGGACATGTTCCAAAAAGAGAGGTAATGGCGGATCCGATCTATCAGGATATCGTGGTTACGAAACTCATCAACAATATCATGTTGGATGGGAAAAAGGGCGTTGCACAAAATATTGTGTACGGCGCCTTCAAATATGTGCAAGAGAAAACCGGAGAAGAACCTTTGGAGGTTTTCTACAAAGCACTGAACAATATCATGCCGGTCTTGGAGATCAAGGCGAGACGTATCGGGGGGGCAACCTATCAAGTTCCGATCGAGGTTCGTCCGGAGAGACGCCAAACACTGGGGCTAAGATGGCTTGTGAGCTATAGCCGCAATCGTTCAGAAAAGACCATGCTTGAAAGGCTCGCGAAGGAGCTGATCGATGCGTCGAACAACACCGGTGCCAGCGTGAAAAAGAGAGAAGACACGCATAGAATGGCGGAAGCCAACAAAGCTTTTGCGCATTACCGATATTAATTATCGAACAGAACGAGGAAGGAGAAACCTGTGCCAAGAGATTTTTCGTTAAGCGCCACCCGAAACATCGGAATCATGGCTCATATCGATGCAGGCAAGACGACGACAACAGAAAGAATTCTGTATTATACCGGAAAGATCCACAAAATGGGCGATACGCACGAAGGTGCGGCGCAAATGGACTGGATGGTCCAAGAGCAGGAGAGAGGGATCACCATCACCTCAGCAGCTACGACTTGCCATTGGGAAGGCCACCGGATCAACATCATAGACACGCCCGGACACGTGGACTTTACAGTAGAAGTCGAGCGATCCCTTCGCGTTCTGGACAGTGCGGTGTCGCTGTTCGATGCTAAGAGCGGTGTTGAGCCGCAATCGGAAACCGTCTGGAGACAAGCGGATAAATACGGAGTTCCCAGGATTTGCTTCATCAACAAGATGGATGCAACCGGTGCCGATTATTTTGCCTCGATCGAAACCATTCGAGACAGACTGAAAGCCAACGCGATCCCGATCGAAATCCCGATCGGAGCGGAAGCGAATTTTGTAGGTGTAGTTGACCTCGTAACGATGAAGGCGACCATCTACAAAAATGACCTCGGAACAGAAATCGAAGTTACCGACATTCCGGACGACCTGAAAGACCTGGCAGAAGAGCACCGCGCCAATCTGATGGAAGCCATCGCGGAATACGACGAAGAAGTTATGATGAAGTATCTCGAAGGAGAAGAAATTTCCGTAGAAGAGATCAAGTCGTGCATTCGCAAAGGAACCATTTCTCTGGGTTTCTTCCCGGTACTTTGCGGTTCCGCCTATAAAAACAAGGGTGTCCAACCACTATTGGACGCGATCATCGAGTATATGCCATCTCCTTTGGATGTACCGGCGATCACCGGCTTCAACCCGAATTCGGAAGAAGCCGAAGAAAGAAAGCCTGCAGATGACGAGCCGTTTTCCGCACTCGCATTTAAGATCGTATCTGACCCGTTTGTAGGAAGACTTTGCTACTTCCGCGTGTATTCGGGGTCTCTGGAAGCAGGTTCATATGTATACAACTCGACGAAGGGCAAAAAGGAGCGCGTTGGCCGTATTCTAATGATGCATGCCAACAAACGTGAAGAGATCGACCGCGTGTACGCAGGTGATATTGCAGCAGCTGTTGGAACAAAAGACACGACTACGGGCGATACCCTATGCGATCAGCAAAACCCGATTATACTCGAGAAGATGGAGTTCCCGGAACCGGTAATCTCGGTTGCGATCGAGCCGAAGACCAAAGCTTCGCAGGAAAAGATGAACGTTGCTTTGCAAAAGCTCGCTGAAGAGGACCCGACTTTCCGCACGTATACCAACGAGGAAACCGGCCAAATCATCATCGCAGGGATGGGAGAGCTCCACTTGGAGATCATCGTCGACCGCCTATTGCGCGAGTTTAAAGTGGAAGCCAATATCGGAAACCCGCAAGTTTCGTATCGCGAATCTATTTCTACAGAAGCGGAAGCGGATACCAAATACGTTCGCCAATCCGGTGGACGCGGACAATACGGCCACGCGAAGATCAAGATCGAGCCGAACGAAGCCGGTAAGGGCTTCGAATTCATCAACAAAATCGTGGGCGGTGCGATTCCCAAGGAATACATCGGACCCGTTCAGCAAGGTGTTGCAGAAGCTGCGGAAGGCGGAGTACTGGCAGGATACCCGATCTTAGACATCAAGGTCACCTTGATCGACGGATCGTATCATGAAGTCGACTCCTCCGAGATGGCGTTTAAGATCGCCGGATCCATGGCGCTCAAAGAAGCGGTCATGAAGGCGAACCCCGTGCTTCTCGAACCGACGATGAAAGTCGAAGTTACGACACCGGACGAATACCTTGGAGATGTCATGGGCGATATCAGCTCTAGACGCGGAAAGATTTCCGGCATGAACCCGAAAGACGGGATTCACGTACTGGATTCGTTTGTACCGCTATCCGAAATGTTCGGATACGCGACCGATCTTCGGTCGAACACACAAGGTCGTGCGACCTATTCCATGCAATTTGATCACTATGAGCAAGTTCCTAACAGCATCGCTGAGGAAGTGCTCGGAAATAAGAATAAAAAATAGCAGCTTCATAGGAGGACATTATGGGAAAGCAAAAATTTGAAAGAAACAAACCCCACGTCAATATCGGAACCATCGGACACGTTGACCACGGGAAAACTACCTTGACCGCAGCCATCACCATGACACTCAACAAGAAATATGGTACCGGCGAATACGTAGACTACGCACACATCGACAAAGCACCCGAAGAAAGAGAAAGAGGAATCACCATCTCGAC
>CAZFWK010000104.1:0-6385 GCA_964522555.1 uncultured Peptoniphilaceae bacterium
TGGACTCCCCTGATGGAGTCACGATTTATGCAAACCCATTCAGTTCATTTGACTTTGTCTACAGACTGGGTAAACTTGTCGATCCGTTAACCGGAGACGAAGTGAAAGAATGATCCCAATTCGCACTCAGTTCCAATAGAAAAACTTCGGAATTCGCGTTCGTTGCAACTCACGAACGCGATTTTCGATTTTTTCCATCATGAGTTGACGATCGATTCGCCTTTGTAAGATGCTTTCCGGGTTTTCTCCCAGTGTGCATTCATAGAGTATCGTCGCATCGTCTTCTATGGACAACAGAAAGATCCGTTTGTTTTCCGTTTGCACGAGAATTTTGGGAGCCGTTATCATCTTCTCGGTGGGTACTCGTATTGATCCTAGCTCCGCTCCTTTGGTATCGATCAGCATGATTTGGGTTTCCGCGAGCACGCGAGAGGTGACGTTTGAGATTTCAGTTTTTGCGATTAAGAGTCGGTTATCGTGTGTTTGTAACACTTCAAGCCCACCGGCACCGAATTCATATCGATACGGAACTTGCACTTTCTCTCCTCGATAAGTAGTCGTTATCGTTCCGCCCGTTTCATCGCCAATCACCTGGGTCGCTTGAACGGTCGGCACGACTACACGATCTTCCCATACGGCTCGGGCGCCTTCGTAGGTGTTGACGATCAGCCTTCCGTCGGACGACGGTTCGAATCGAAAAGGTAGCTGGTAAGGTAAGGGAGATTCCAGTAAAATTTTACCTTGCATGTCGATTTCCACGACCGATTCGCCGGTCAGAAGATAGATTGTGTGATGGTCACTACATTCCAGATCCTCATACCACGTACTTTCTCGTAAGGGAATCGGGCTTAGATTCTTCTCTTTGTCGATTACGAGGATCTTCTTGTTCACATTATCCAATAGATAGAACACGCCATCCTTTACGCGAAAACTAGCGATGCCGATCTTTCCGCCGTGTCCGGTTCCGTAAGTGTGGCGCTTCAAGCCGGCTTGCAACGCACCGCTCCCGTGTGGAATTCGGATCCACTCATGGTATTCGGCCTTTTTCGCAATGCGATACTCGGCCGATTCCGCCGCTACCGCTTGAATCGGTGCGATCAGAAGGGCTAGAATGCCCGCTACAAATGCACATTGTAATCGAGTGATTGCTTTCATAGTCTTCCCTCCTTACTCAACCTGTGTTTCCGGCTGTGTCTCCATGGTTTCAATCATGGTTCGGATCGCATCGAAATCGGCATCGGATTGGATGGTAAATACGGTTTGATCCTCTTCCCATATCGTCAGGATATCCCGATCTCTTGTATATTCGTGTAGGAGGAGGTCTCCGATGCGGTATTCTCGAAACACCGAGTTTTCCGTTTCTACGCTTAACACATTCCCGGTTGCGGGGGCGCGCAGGATCAGGATGTAGGCTCCGTCCGAGTTGGTATAAAAGTCCATCGAAGCGCCTTCGCCTGAAAGCGTCTCATCCCTGGAAAATCCTTCGGGTATCGCGAAGATCGGGTACTCGATCTCGCTCATCGGTGCCAAGGCCCGGGCTTGTTCTTGCTCTTTTTCTCGCTCTTTTTCTGTTTCTCGTTCTTCTTCTCGCTCTTGCTCTATTTGTTCTCGCTGCTCCCAGATATACGTGGTGTGGTCTTTTTCCTTATACAGATAGGTTGAGATCAACCTTTGTGTTTCCGCCCAAACCTTCTCCGGTCCAATCGCGGTTACGGTTGCGACGAGCAGCATACAGGCTACCGCTGCGGCTAGAAATCGCCTTCGGAGGATGTCTTTTCTCCTTTTTGCCACCACTCGCTCTTCTTCTTCAAATCGCGCAAAGAGTTTTTCCATTTTCCGTTCGTGAACATCGGAACAGGCTTCTGATTCGACGTCCTGATCCGGCAGGATCGGATTCGTAAACAGAGTCCGGATGTCTTCATCGGTCCATTTGTCGTTCATTTCGGCTCCCCCCTTTCGCAACGATCGCGGGTACTGGCGTCTTCTCGGAGAAAGTCTTCCGTCACGGCTTTTTGTAGGCGTTCTCTCGCTCTTTGCATTCGCTTTCTGAGTGCGGGCTCGCTGATGCCTTCTCGCTTCGCTATTTCGTCATTGGAATACCCGTGGAGAATGTTCATCCGCAGGATCTTGGCGTCGTCCGACCCGATCAAAGACAAAAAGTATTCGGCTTGGTCGTGCAAGATCTCGTCGGGATTCTCAGGTGAAGGGTAGCTCTCGTCGATCTCTTTTACGATTTCTCTTTTTCTTTTTCGGAGTGCATCCAGCGACAATCCGATCACGATCTTTACAACGAGCCCTTTCGCCTGTTGCGCGTCATGCAGTCGATAATCCGCGTAGTTTTCCAACAATTTCAGCATACAATCGTGCACGATGTCGTCTGCCAGCGCATGGTCCTGCAGATACCGACAGGCAATATTATGTAAGTGTACGTGGTGGAGCGAATAGATCGCACGTACCTCTTCCGTTTTTTTATGGGGATTTCGATTCAGCATGCCGGTCTCCTCGACTTTACTTTTTCTTCTCTTACCCTATAACCGTTTGAGAGGTCCTTTTTGTGACACCTCGCGAAAACTTTTCCAACCGCTTCTCTACACTAAACCGACGTAGGTATGGTACAATAAATATCATTGCTATCCACATCATACAATATAAAAAAAAGGAGGGGTTGTAATGGAAACTACCGCAAGGAGAACACCGAACCGATGGCTACTATTAGTTTTGGGGTTCTTTTGTACTTTAATGATGGGGGTCGTGTACGCTTGGTCGATCTTGAAGGTACCGCTCGGTGAAACCTTCGGATGGACGACTTCGCAGCTTGGGCTTACCTATTCGATCACGATGTCGCTCTTTTGTGTCGGACTATTGGTTGGCGGGGTACTCCTTCGCTATTTATCTACGCGTAAAGTGATCTTGATCGGCGGTGCGATGGCGGCATTGGGTTTTATCTTCACTTCTCTAAATCCGGGAAGTTTTCCTATGCTGGTTCTCACCTATGCGCTCTTGACGGGAACGGGAATCGGGACGGCGTACAACACGATCCTTTCCGCCGTAAACGCATGGTTCCCAGATAAAAAGGGCTTGAGTTCCGGTACGCAGATGATGGGTTTCGGGCTGAGCGCCCTAATCGTCGGAAACGTGGCGGCCATTCTATTCGACCTTCCGAGCATCGGTTGGCAAAAGACTTATCTTCTGATCGGAATCATGATCGCGGTTGTCAATATTCTGGCTTCGATCTTCGTTCGTTTCCCAACCGAAGAAGAAGTCTCGCCGTATCTGACCTCAACTAAGAAGGGGAATCTTCAAGTACCGGATGTTGAACCGAAAGACATGGTCAAAAGCCCCAGCTTTATGATCTACTTTTTGTACATTATCGCCGTTACAGCAATCGGGCAAGCGGTTTTCAGCTTTGCGAAGGACTTGAGTTTGTTCGTAGGCGCTACAGTGGTGTTGTCCAACTTGTTGGTCGGGGTCGTCGCGGTATCCAACGGACTGGGGCGCGTATTCTTCGGCCTGATTTTCGATAAGCTGGGTCTTAAAAATACCCTCTTGATCGCGAATATCGTCACGACGAGCGCAACAGTCGTTACCCTCTTTTCCATCATCGGTTCCAATGTCACCTTGTTGTCGATCGGGCTAATGCTGACCGGGTTGTCGTTCAGCAGTGCGCCGACCCTTAGCTCCACCTTTACCTCTTCCCAATTCGGGATGAAGAATTTTCCGGTCAACTTCAGTATCGTCAACATTTCGGGAGTCATTTCATCACTCTCGGCGACAGTACTCAACAATCTCTACGCCGGTACGGGTTCGTTCTATGTCCCGTATCTAGTGCTAGTCGGACTCGCGCTCGTCGCATTCTCGCTCTACTTGCTCGTCCGAAGACAGTTAAAATCATAAAAAAAGCGGCAGGATTCTTCTTGCCGCTTTAGTTTGTAGATTAAGTCCGTTCAGTCGAGCCCGGTGTACCCCTTTCGGCACGCTCACGGACCGCTCGGCCAGGATATGGCCTCAAGAGGTACACCAGGCTCTCCTTCACTCCATCTCAAAAACATCTTTGAAATCTGTCTGAGCGGCAGGATTCATTCAGCCGCTTTTTTACTGCGTGTCGTTTCGAAATAGGTCCCGGAATTTGTTTGTGAGGATTCCAGGCGTTCCGTAGTAGGATTCATCGAGGTTGAAGATGATATTGTGCGCAATCGTCTCCACTTGCAGCCGGCTTGGCTGCCCCAAGATCAGGATCAGATACGAATCCCCTTTTCTCTCATAGCGCAGTATCAAGCTATACGAACCGCTTAGCGAACCCGTTTTCACGCCGGTTATATTCGGATGGACTTGCCCGCTCGAGTAATTGACGAAAGGATTGGTATTGGACCACAATACCGTCTCGCCGCTTGGCAAGCGCGCTTCCACACTCGAAGTTCCAACCGTTTCGCTCAAGAAGGAATCTTCCAGAAGCTCCTTCGTAATCCGAAACAAGTCGTCTGCCGTAGTTTGGTCTGCCTCTGCATCCCCCGAAGGGTCGGTTAGATGCGTGTGTGCGTATCCATTCTCCTGTAGATACCGCTTCATTTCCGCCATAAAGACAGCGACCGCATCGTTTGCAGATATTTCCGGATCACCGCTTATTTTTTTACCGACTTCTTCCGCCAACACATAAGACGCATCGTTTCCCGAAGGGATCAGCATCGCCTGCATGATCTCCGAGGCTTTCATATCCCCCGGCAAAAGCCCCGCAACCGACCCTCCCTTCTTTACCATGGCGAGGGCGTCCGATTCGACCGCGATTGGCGTATCCAAGTCTACATGCTGCCGCGCAAAGTGCGCGGTGAACAACTTGGTTAGGCTCGCCGGTACCACGGGATTCTCTACTCCGCTTGCCTTTAAGACTTTATCCGTTTTCAAATCGTAGATCGCGTAGCCGGTGTACTCCGAGTAGAATTCATCGGGAAACACCGGTTCTTTTGATGCTGTAAACAGGTCATGTATATTTGCCACCAGGCGTTCCGATTTGATCCGCATATCCGTACCGAAAGTACCGACGCTCACTCGATCGAATGCAATTTTCGAAAACAACACCACTCCAATAATCACGAGAAGAAGGATATTTCGATTCTGCTTTTTTCTCGTTCTGCGCGCATTCTTTTGATTCATAGGCTCACCCCTCTAGCTACGATATTTTAGTTTTACCCAACTTCCAATCATCAAGACCCCGCTCAACTTCCCGATTCGCATCAAGATTTCGGTTGGAAACGCGCTCTCGTCGATCCAAAAGATGTCGTGTACATTGACTCTCTCGAGCACCGCGAAAGTGCCGTATGCCCCCACAAAGAGCACCGACAGGCAGATGAGCGCAGTCCAGATCGCGTCTTTCGTGCATAGCATGGCACAAAACCCGAGCCACCCGTAAAACCACGAGGTGACAAACACTACACTTAAATATCGGGCATCGATCTCATGATAGGCCCATTGCAGCCCCGCGGTGGCTACCAAGGTTGCAAAAAAAGCATACAGTATGCTCAGCATTGCATTTCGCACCATCCAATAGTTGCGCTCGTTGTGGTACACAAAAGAGATTTCTCCCCCTTTGCTGTCCACCGCCTCGGTCATCGACAGCATGGGTAGGGTAAATGCGAAGAACGGGAGCAATCGGATGACCTGCAGTGAATAGTTTAGGTCGTTGGTGCCTTCCAAACGCTTGGAAACCCCATTCAACAAGACCCACGCGAATGCGAATAGCGGCGCCCATCTTACCTTTCCGGCGGCTCGCAGCGCAATCCGCATTTCACGAAATCTGTGTGTCGACATGATCTAAGTACACATCTTCTAAAGAAGGCTCTACCGCCTTCGCGCCGGCAGGGAGCGGATCCGCATAAACCGTACAAGTAAAACCGTCCTCTATTGCTTGGAACTGCAAGATCTTGGCGTGGTGTGCCAGCTCATCCCATTCCGATTCCCGGATCCGCACGATTCCGATTTTTCCTTGATACGGCTGCAAAATGTCCGATTTCTTACCGTGAACTGCGACTTTTCCTTGGTTGAGGATCGTCAGGTGACTCGCGATGTGTTCGATGTCTTCGACGATATGGGTCGAAAGCACTACGATCCGATCCTTAGCCAGCCGCGCGATTAGATTGCGGATCGAGATCCGTTGCATCGGGTCGAGCCCCGCTGTGGGTTCATCCAGCACCAGCATTCCCGGGTTTCCCAAGATCGCTTGGGCGATCCCCAGTCGCCTAAGCATTCCGCCGGAAAGGTGGCTCACTTGTTTGTTGCGCTCTCCCTCCAAATGCGTAGCGTGTAAAGCTTCCTCCACCGCGTCCTTCTTGCATTGCTTCAGTTCGCCCACATATTCAAGCGCTTCTCTTGTCGTCAATCGCTGAAAGATCCC
>CAZFWK010000105.1:0-6316 GCA_964522555.1 uncultured Peptoniphilaceae bacterium
TCGAGTGAAGCAGTCGAATGATGGGTGCAATAGGCCCGATACCGACACCCCGCTCTTTCTAAAAAGGAGATCCCGCCTTCATCCAAGCCGATCAAGGACGAAGTGTATGGGTTTCCGATCATCGGAATGGTTTTGATGTGCATTCTCTTAATATGAGACCCGAATATTTCTTGCTTGTTCAATTTCCAACGCTCCGTTCTATCCGATTTTTTCGTTTCATCTCGCCTGCCATCGTTCGTAAGAAGTCTGTGCTTACCCATGCCAAGCAGAGGAAGCCGGTGAGAAGCCCTGCAGGCATTTGCCATGCGATCCATAGCGTCGCAAGGAAGGCGGCTCCGATTCCGATGGCGCGATACTTCTTTTCGATTCGACCGTTCCTTCGCCCGCTTGCGTGTAGTACCGCGAGTACCGAGAGAGTGCCCAGCATCAGCGTGAGTACGATCTCTTCCGGGATTAGCCCTTCTCCTGCGATCCCCGCCCCGAGCACGATGCCGGTGAATGCGACGGACTTTAGGAAGCACGCGGTTCTCGACTTGGCATGGCTGCCGGGGAGGCTGAGCCGTAAGGTAAGGAATACCGCCAGGAAGCCCACCATCTCCGGAACCCTTCCGAAGAACTTTGCCGCAGCCATCAGCGTCAGGCACATGACCAGCTGAAAGCCGATATTTCGAAAACCGTATTGGGCGAGCTTGATCGTCTTATCCGACACGCCTTCTTGGGAAATCCCTCGCAGGGTGTAGCGCCCGCTTTCCATTATCCTTCTAATTCGCTTCTGAGATCGTCATCCATTTCTTCTTCGTAGAAAAACCAAAAGCATTGCGCGTCGAGCATCAGCTTCGAGAGTCCGACTCCGATTGCCATCAGTACTACGAAGCCTCTTGTCATCATTTCGTTTTTTGCTTTTGCGACCCAATTCATTTGTATTCCTCCTCATTTTTCGAGCGATTCCTCGCCGGTGTTGGCTCGGTACGGCTTGCGTACCCTTGATTCACCCCTATCATAAACCGCTTTTCGCGATTTCCTTCGATCGGACAAATTCGCGCAAATAGCGGTCAAAATTGGCAATCATGTGGGATTTTCCGCGCAGCGCGGTCAAATTCGGTCGGTTCGAAAGAGAATTCGGATGAAGAATCCGGGTCGGTAGCGTATAATGGACGCAAGGAGATGATAATTTGGATATATTAAAAGCCATCCTGTTAGGAATTGTAGAAGGAATTACGGAGTTTTTGCCGATCTCGAGCACAGGACACCTGATCCTCGTGAATCAATTTATTAATCTGGAACCGCAAGCCTTTGCGAATAGTTTCACCGTGATGATCCAGCTAGGCGCGATCCTTTCCGTCGTCGTATTGTACTTTCATAAGTTGAATCCGTTCGCGTTTTCGACCACGCGTAACCCGGCTCTTCCGTCCAATTTTCCTCAAATGAATCTGCAATCCAAGATCTATTATTCCGTCGTATATCGAAAAAAAGAGACGATGCTCCTTTGGAAAAAGGTCATCGTCGCGGTGCTGCCTGCCGTCGTATTGGGTCTGCTTTTTGACGACTGGATCGACGCGCACCTGTTCAGCCCGACAGTCGTTGCGATCACGCTGCTCGTTTGGGGGATTGTGATCATCTTGGTGGAAACCGCCTTTAAAAACCGCGTCCCCAAGCTCGACACGGTAGCCGAGTTCCCTTGGAAAACGGCGCTTTTGATCGGGTTTTTCCAATGCCTCGCCATGATCCCCGGGACCTCCCGTTCCGCGGCCACGATCATCGGAGCGATGCTCTTGGGTACTTCGCGCACGGCTGCAGCGGAATTCTCGTTCTTTCTTGCGATCCCGACCATGCTGGGCGCGACTCTGCTCAAGATCGTAAAAAACGGGCTCGCCTTCTCCGCGATGCAATGGGCCGTGGTACTGGTGGGAAGCTTGGTTTCCTTTGTGGTAGCCCTGGTCGTGATCAAAGCTTTTATGGGCTATATTCAAAAGCACGACTTTCGCGCGTTCGGCGTGTATCGCATTATTCTAGCCGCGCTTGTATTCCTCATGCTCGCCATGTAATCGATCCATAGGAGGTCTTATGTCATTTCAAAACCCCGCCTATCACGCGCCCGACTTCGGCTCTGCGGAGTTCTTGGGCGCACCGAATGCGGTGCTCGAAGCTTGTCCGATGGACGGCGTGCCCCCGAAGGGCTTCTACTTAAGTACGGCCTTTCCCGAATATTTTAAGGTGAACGGCACCTGGGTCCTGCCCGATGTGAGCGTTCCGTTTTGTTGTGTCGTCTTACAAGAAGACGACTTTCACTTCTTGGAGGGCGGTGCGGTCAAAAAGGGAGATCTCGTCGTCATCGCACACGAATCGGACGGATCGGAAGGCGTCTACCGCAATCGCAATGCCTTTCCGGAAGCCGAGCCTTTGCAACAAAAGCTGCCCTTCGAGGAGTCGGAGTCCGAAAAATACCGCTACTTAACCGCACTCATGCGTCATCAAAAGGAAAACGGCGGCCATATCGTATGGGTCATGGGGCCGGCGGTCGTATTCAACTACGACACCCGTCTAGCACTGGAAGCCCTCGCAAAGGAAGGCTATGTGAACGCTGTACTTGCGGGCAATGCGCTCGCCACGCACGACCTGGAGGGCGGCTACCTGAACACGGCACTCGGCCAAGATATCTACACGCAAGAAGCCATGCCCAACGGTCATTACAATCACCTGGACACGATCAACGAGTGCATGCGTTTCGGCTCGATCGAGGAATTTGTACGGTCCGGCGAGGTGAAAGACGGCATCATGAAGGTTTTGGCGGAAGAAAACATTCCGTATTTACTGGCAGGCTCGATACGAGACGACGGCCCGCTTCCTCCGGTATACAAAAGCATGCGAGAGTCCGTATCGCGCATGACGGAAGAGCTGAAAAAGGCCACGCTCGTGATCAACCTCGCCACGCTCTTGCACGGGGTCTCCGCTGCGGGGATGGTGCCCGGGTATCGCGTCGTAAGGGGAGAAGTGATTCCCGTGTTCGTCTATACGATCGACATCACCTCCTATGCGGAAGGTTCCGCGGCAAAGGTGCGCCATAATTTTATGGCAAAGTCCTTTATTACCAATGTGCAGGATTTCGTGTTCACCTTGAAACGGAGCCTGGTGCAATCCGAGAAGGAGGCTAACGCATGATCCAACGAGACAGCTATATCGCGCCCGACTTCTCCGCAAGTCTGTTTCAAAATTCGCCAAATGCCACGACGGCGCTCGTCACGCAAGACGGCGTCGCGCCGAAGAATTACCATGCGCTGTCCATCTATCCGACGTATTTTAAGATCGACGGAAGGTGGATTCTCGCCGTCGAAAGCCGCATGGACGCCGTCGCCGTTGTGGAAGGGGACGAGATCCGCATCGTGGAGTTTCGCAATTTGAAGGCGGGCGATCGCGTGGTGTTGGGTCGCACGGAGGACGCTTCCGAGGGGATCTTCATGTATACCGAAGGCTTTCAGACGACCTTGGCGGAAAGCGACCGCTTCAGTTTTCGCACCGGAAGAAGTCGGGAGACCGCCTTTTCCAAGGATTACGACGAACTCTACGACCTCATGCGCTACGAAAGAAAAGCCGGCCGCATCGTCTGGGTGCTGGGGCCCTCGATCTCGTACGACGAGCGGACGCGCGAGCATTTCTCCGCATTGGTTCGGGAAGGCTATGTAAGCGCCGTCATCACGGGGAATTCCACCGCCGTCGTCGACTTGGCGCTCGGCTTGCCGAAAGAGGACCTCCCCCACCGAGAGGAGCACGCCTATATCGACTCCGAAGCGGAATACCACACGGTCCGAAGGATCCGAGAGTTGGGCGGGATCGAAGCAGCCATCCAAAAAGGCGCCGTTCGAAATGGGATTATGAAATCTCTGGTGGAACAGAAAGTGCCCTACGTTTTGGCAGGATCGATCCGAGACCGCTACAATCTCTTGGAAGTGATCGACAATGTGTACGAGGCACAAGACGCGATGCGCGCCCACACGCGGCAAGCGACCATGCTCATCTGCCTTTCGAGCGTCTTAAACACCATCGCAACGGGCAATATGACGCCCTCTTACACCGTACAAAACGGAATCGTCCGAAAGGTGCATATCTACACGATCGACCTGCAAGAGTTCTCCGTCAACAAGCTATCCGACCGCGGAACGCTCGAGGTCAAGACACTCGTAACCAATATCCACGACTTCTTAGCGATCGTAGCCACGGCACTTCTCCCCAAATAAAAAAAGACCTGCAAGAGGAATCCTCTTGCAGGTTTTGTTTAATACGTGATGACGGGCGTGCCGTATGGTACTTCGTGGTAGATCGTCTCGGCTAAGTGGTCGACCACATTGATGCAGCCGTAGCTCCCGTTGTAGAGGTACACGTCGCCTCCGAACTCGTTTCTCCACGTAGAGTTGTGAATCCCGATGTCGTTCCAGTTGATCGGGAACCAGAAGTTTACGAGCGAATCGTACTCGCGGCCGGTTTCAGGGGAGATCCCCTTCAAGTAGCGGTCGCGTTCTTTGTTTCGGATATAGTTCGTGCCGGTGGGCGTCCGCGCATCCAGATTCGGTTGCCCCGTTACCGTCGGTCCTTGGTCGATCAGCGTTCCGTCTACATAGATCCACATGTGTTGCCCGGTCGTGTCGATCTCGACATACGTGTCGCCTACATCGTTTGTCGCTCGATGCATCGCCTTTTGCGTATAGAAGGGCGTGGTCTCGATCGATTCGCGTTTGTTTACAAAATCGATAAACTCGTCGGTCGTCTCGTCGACATCCATCAGCCAGCCGTAAATCCCGCCGGACACTTCGATCTCGGAACCGTACGATGTGGTAAAGCTTCGAGTAGTTTGGAACGTATCTGTTTCGATCGCCATTTGGCGCATCAGCTCTCGGGCTTTGTCGTAGCTGATGACGGGACCTTCATCCGTGTCCTCATACAGCTCGATCAGGGTTTGCCCGGTGTACTCGTATTTTCTGTCTTCAAAGTCGTAGACGATTTTCGTTTGGAACAGCTGGTTCAGCGACTCCATTTCCGCATTCAATTCGGGATTATCCGCTTTCACAGCGGGTTGGTTGTACGCCTCTTCCGGAATCTCGATCGTCGTTTGGTTTGTGTTGATCCCGTCCATGATCGCCTTGGTCAAATTCTCTTCGGTGATCGCGGTGCCGAGCTTTTCAGGCTCAATCTTGTAGCCGGATTCGCTCTGAACGAGTTTCGCATCCACCGGATCCGATTGAAAGCGCATGAGATCGGAATCCTTTAGGATCGCTCGCAGATTTTCCTCATTGTATAAGGACTCGTACTCGACTTCGTACGGGTGTTGCGAGAAGAACGCGAGCGGCCAAGCCACTGCGTTTTGTGTGAGCGCCGGTGTATCCTTCGGCTGCTTCTTCAGTTCGATGTCTTTCGGCTGCAGCGTCAGGGCTTTTCCCTCTTTCCCTACAACCGTAACCGGATCATAAGAACCGTTATATTGAAACAAGTTTCCGACGTTTTGATAGCTTCGATCTTCCCCGTTTATGGTGGTGTTGGGGAAAGTGGATTGTGTAAAAAAGAAAATGCCTCCCACATATGCCATCAAAACGACGGCCAATAAGCCCAATCCAACTTTTTTCAAAATCTCATCCTTCCTATTTGGTGTATGACTGTCTTAAAGTGATATTTTTTAGTATAACACAATTGCTACACTTTTACATCCACATTCCAAGACGTAAGAATCGCGTAAGAATTCAAAACACACTTGATCCATAAGCCATTTTGCGATAAAGTTAGTGAAAACCTGTGACCGTAGACGAATACTGCGATGCTCTCCACGCCGCTCCGGCAGGGGGATCCAACGCGCTTCACAAAAAGCCTCTATCCTCGATGGTAGGAAAAGCGTTGAGGATAGGGACTTTTAGAGGCGCACTTATGGATACCCCCTGCCTCCGCGGCTATCGATACACATGCATCGCCGTACCCTTTTGATGCGGAAAGCAAAAATTTGTCTACGATCTGAAAACACGATGGAGGTGTGCCATGCCTGAAGGTCCGGTTACCAAAACGCTTACCAATTTCCTGGGTGATGATCCCTTTTCCTATCTTCTGTTCGGCGCAGTGCTGATCCTGCTCGGTGCAGGTGGCCTGGTTACGACCGTGAAAAAAGAGATGATGAAAAAAGGCGATACCCCCGCAAAGAAAATCATAAAGAGTTCCTCCTCCGGGCTCATGATCGGAATGATCATGCTCGCCTTCGGCTTCGTCATGCTCGCAATCGGCTTTTCTAAGATGTAAAGGGGCCGGCAAGTGATGAACAATCAAAAGGACCCCAAAAGATTTG
>CAZFWK010000106.1:0-6310 GCA_964522555.1 uncultured Peptoniphilaceae bacterium
AATCCACGAATATAAGCGCCAACTGCTGAACGCATTCCAAATTTGGGATCTGTATCAAAGATTGAAAGAAGACCCGGAGCTCGACATCGTGCCCCGCACCTTTATCTTCGGCGGAAAAGCGGCACCCGGATACTTCCGCGCAAAGGGGATCATCAAATTCATCAACGAAATCGCCCGCGTGATCAACAACGACGACTCCATTAAAGGCAAGATCAAAGTCGTATATGTGGCGAATTACCGCGTATCGTACGGGGAGAAACTCTTCCCGGCAGCGGATATCTCCGAGCAAATTTCGACCGCGGGTAAAGAAGCCTCGGGAACCGGCAATATGAAATTTATGCTGAATGCGACCCCCACCATCGGAACGATGGACGGCGCCAATGTGGAGATCGTGGAAGAAGCGGGAGCGGAAAGTAACTTTATCTTCGGCGCGACCGTAGAAGAACTCAGAGAACTAGCCGGAAGCTACGACCCCGTCGGTATTTACGAAAGCCAACCGGACGTAAAGCGCGCGGTTGATGCGCTTATGCAACACGAGCTGAACGACTCCGGAAGCTATATGTTCCTGGAGCTTTACAACAGCTTAGTGAAGTCGAACGGATACGGCACACCCGACCAATACTATATTCTGCACGACTTCGCATCCTACAAAGAAGCGCAGGACCGAGTCGACAAAGCGTATCGCGACAAGAGAAGCTGGGCGCAAAAGTGCCTGATCAACCTTGCAAACGCAGGGAAGTTCAGCGCAGACCGCACCATCAAAGAATACGCAGACGAAATTTGGGACGTCGTCCCCATGCCAATCGAACCATAAAAAGAACACCGCCGAGGTCTATTCAAGACTTTGGCGGTGTGTTTTTATTCTCCGACGACTTCCACTTGCACGCTTCGCAAGATGCGCAGTGCAGCCGCATGATCATCGGGATCCATACAAGCCGTCAGATTTGCATCGACGACCACGGGGAGTTCGGGGCAAGCGGTCTTTACGAGAATCGCATTCGAGACCACACAGATATTGCTCACCAACCCCGCGAGCTCGACCGACTCGTATCGGTCGCATCGCGTGCGGATCCAATCAAACAACGCAGCGGAACCGAAAGCGGGCTTTTCGATCATGAAGTCCGTAGGCAACACTGCCTCCTTCACTTTCCCGTAGAGCTCCCATCCCGGCGACCCCTTCAAGCAGTGGGGGATCGGCAAGTTTTCTCCTTCCAGCGTGTTCTCATAGTCACTCGTGTGCGTATCCAAAGTGAAGATCACCTCATGACCCGCTTCCCGATACTGCTCGATCCGCGCGGCAATTCGCGTATCCAGCTCCTTTGCGAGAGGGAAACCGAGCGTACCCTCCACGAAATCGACCTGATAGTCGACCACGATCAACAATTTCGTCATCATACACCTCCATTACGCAATAAATACCCATTGTCTTGCAAAAAGCCGTAGCATATGCAATACTAAGAGTGGAAACATGAAAGGATTTAGAATGACAGAAACACACAACACCCTCGCACAATTGGCGGGACCCAGCTTAAAAGCGATCGAAAAAATGGGGTTTGAAGAACTCTCCCCGATACAAGAACAATCCATCCCCCATCTTATGGAGGGAAAAGACTTAATCGGACAGGCGCAGACGGGTACGGGTAAGACCGCTGCTTTTTGTTTGCCTCTTTTAGAAAAAATCGACCTGGATGACAAGAGTCTTCAGGCGATGATCCTTTGCCCGACTCGAGAGCTTTCCGTGCAAGTAGCGGAAGAACTTGGAAGACTTGGCCAGTACTATAAGAAATTAACCGTTCTGCCCGTATACGGCGGCGCGCCGATCGACAGACAGATTCGCGCACTCCGCAACCAAGTACAGGTAGTCGTCGGAACGCCCGGGCGCGTGCTCGACCATATGAGAAGAAAGACCCTGAAACTGGACAAGATCTCCTACTTCGTTTTGGACGAAGCCGACGAGATGTTCGCGATGGGCTTTCGAGATGATATGGCGACGGTAATCGAAGCTTTGCCGGAAGACGTACAGAAGGTATTTTTCAGCGCAACGATGGCGGAACCCATCCGCCGCTTTGCCTCGAAATACCTGAAGAGTCCCGTTATGGTACAAATGGTGCACAAAGAACTCACCGTTCCGAAAGTGGAACAGGCGTATTTTGAGCTGAAAGAGTACATGAAGACGGAGATCCTGACGAGGCTCATCGACATCCACAACCCGAAACTAGGCATCGTATTTTGCAATACCAAGAAAAAAGTAGACGAACTGACGGCGGACCTCCAGGCGAAAGGCTACAGCGCGGACGCCCTGCACGGAGACTTAAAGCAACAGCAAAGAGACTCCGTCATGCATAAGTTCAAAAAAGGCACTGTAGACCTTCTGATCGCAACCGACGTTGCGGCAAGAGGGCTCGACGTCGACGATGTCGACCTCGTCATCAACTACGACATGCCGCAAGACGAAGAATACTATGTCCACAGAATCGGAAGAACTGCACGTGCGGGCAGAGAAGGGATTGCCTTCAGCTTTATCGCGGGCAAAGATATCTACAAACTCCGGGACATTCAGCGTTTTACGAAAACCCGCATCCAAAAAAGAGAGCTGCCGACTTTAGCCGACATCAAGCAAAGCTATCGCGAAAAACTCGTTGCCAGAGTTCGCGGCATCCTGTCGGAAGAGGATCTGAACGAACCGTTGGTAGACCTCTTGATTGCGGAAAATCATAACTCGTATGACATCGCCTGTGCGTTTCTCAGGCTTTATTTAAAAACCCAGCAAGCGAGAAAGCACGAAGAGCTCGACGCGGTAGACAATCCGAATTACAAAGAGCGCTTCCAAGATCGCGGGCAAGAACGCGGGCAAGATCGCGGATCGCGCGGACCGTCGGGCAAACCGATGCAACCGGGTCGCTTTGCAAGGCTCCACCTGAATATCGGAAAAGATCAAAAGATCAGCCAAAGGCACATCGTAGGCGCCATCACCGACAAATCCGGCGTGAAAGCCTCCTCCATCGGAAAGATCGAAATCTTCCCGAATGCGAGCTTTGTGGAAATCCAGGATCGCGACGTAAATCGCGTATTAAAAGCGATGTACGGCCAAAAGATCAAAGGAATCCCCGCAAGGCTGGAGAGAGCGAAACCGAAAAGAAGAGCGTAATGGCAAGGTACCTGAGTTTTTATGAAGACAGCTTGGCGCGCTACGGGAAGAGAACCGTCAGGCTCAGCATCGACGCGGGGCTTTCCTGCCCGAACCGAGACGGTTCATTGGGAACTCGCGGTTGCGCTTTTTGTGCGGGCACCAAGAGAGACTTGCGCTCGGTGAAAGAACAAATCCAAAGTGAAAAGATTCGGGTAATAAAAAAATGGGGTGACGAAGTTCGATTCGTCGCCTATTTTTGTATGTATACGAGTACGTACGCGGATGTGAAGTACCTGAGACAGCTCTACTACGAAGCGCTTGAAACGGGCGTCGACGGCATCGCGATCTCCACTCGGGCGGACTGCTTGGGAAATGAGGTGATAGCGCTTTTAAAAGAACTTGCGACCCAGACAGAGGTATGGGCCGAGCTTGGCATGCAGACCGTCAATGCGCGAACCATCGAACGAATGAACCGCGGCTACTCGCATGAAGTGCTGGATCAGGCGGTTTTGGCACTACAAAAAGCCCGTATCCCCATACTCCTGCACTTGATCGTGGGACTACCCGGCGAAGATCTTCGTGACTCCTTGCGCGCGGTCTCCTACTGCAACGAAAGGGGGATCCAAGCCGTCAAAATCCACCAGCTCTATCTCGAAGAAGGCTCGGACTGGGCGAAAGAATACGAGGCAGACCCCTTTCCGATGCTCGAGAAGGAAGAGTATCAGCGCATCGTAGCCCTGATGATCGCGCATCTGAATGAGTCGATCGTCATCCACCGGATTACGGGAGACCCAGACCGCACGAAAGTGATCGCGCCGCTCTGGACGATCGACAAACTCCGCGTGATTGGGGGCATTCAAAAGGAACTGAAGGAAAAAGATCTATGGCAAGGAAAGTTCCATGTTAGCGGGTTCTCTGTTATACTATAGTCGAGGATATATAACCTTGATCAAAAGATTTTCTACTTCCACTATATAGATAAAAAGAAAGGTTGAGCCATGCGTAGTGAAAACACCGCGGTAATCGTAGTCGACATCCAAGAGAGACTGCTCCCCGTCATGAACGAAGCCGAGCGCCTGACCGCCCAATGCAAGATGCTGTTGGAAGGCGCACAAATATTGGAATTGCCGATCCTGGCAACCGAACAGTACTCGAAGGGACTGGGCCCGACGATCGAGCCGCTTCGAGGCTTTTTAGTTCCCGAACGAACGTATGAAAAGAAAGTGTACTCCTTTGCAGTCGACGAACTGCTGGATGCGCTCGGCCAACTCGAAATCGAAAATGTGATCGTCATCGGGATCGAAACGCATGTTTGCGTATTCCAAGGCGTGCGGCAGATGTTGGAAGAGGGTTTTCAAGTCTATGTGCCTGTATCCTGCGTAAGCTCGCGAACCGTTGAAAACAAAGAAAATGCACTCGCGCAACTACGAGACATGGGCGCGCATATCACAAATCTGGAAACCGTCCTCTTCGACATCCTCCACACAGCAGACCACCCGCAATTTAAGGCGATTTCCAAGCTTATAAAGTAAATGGCAAGACGGGAGAGGGGGCTTCTTCCGGAAATTTGTACACATGGCGTTAGTATCGCTGGCTGATGAAGATGCGTAATCGCTAGTCGAGCGAAGGAGAGGCTGGTGTACTTCTTGAGGCCATATCCTGGCCGCAATCGCTTCTTAACCAAGCGTAAGAGAATTCGCTTGGAGAAGCTTTGCATGAGTCTTGCATTGCATTTTGAACGGCATCAAAATGCGCAAGGCTTGCAAGCGGTCCGTGAGCGTGCCGAAAGGAGTATACCGGACTCGACTGAACGGACTTCGGAGACGCTATAACACACTGAGTTAGTGTGAATATGATATACTAAAGAGGTATTGTAATAGATAAGGAGATTATGCGATTGAAATACTATTTCGGGCTTGACGTCGGATCCACCACGGTGAAACTCGTCGTCTTAAATGACGACTACGAGATCATCCACAGCGTGTATCGAAGGCACTACTCGGACGTCAAAGAGACCGTTACGGCAGTCATGCAAGAAGCGTACCGATCCTTTAAAAACGACCATCTCACCATCATGGTCACAGGCTCAGGCGGCATGTTCGTCGAGCAATATTTGGGAATCAAGCATATTCAAGAGGTGGTCGCAGGTACGACCGCCATTCATACTTTTATTCCGCAAACGGACGTCGCCATCGAACTGGGCGGCGAAGACAGCAAGATCACCTATTTGAGCGGAAATCTCGAGCAGCGCATGAACAGCATCTGCGCGGGCGGCACGGGGGCATTTATCGACCAGATGGCCTCTTTATTGGAGACCGATGCGGCGGGGCTCAACACACTCGCGGAATCCTATCAGAAGATCTACCCGATCGCTTCGCGTTGCGGAGTATTCGCAAAAACCGACATCCAAGCGCTTATCAACCAAGGGGCATCCAAGGCGGACATCGCGGCTTCCGTATTCCAATCGGTCGTCAACCAAACGATCTCGAATCTCGCTTGCGGAAGACCCATCAAAGGGAAGATCGCCTTCTTGGGCGGACCCCTCCACTTCTTACCGCAGCTTCGCGCGCGCTTTATCGAAACGCTGGGGCTTACGGAAGAAGAAACCCTGGTACCGGACAATTCGCAAATTTTCGTGGCCGTGGGTGCAGCCATCGCATCAAAGGACGAGCCTGTAGTCAGCTTCCAAAGCTTAATCGGTCGAATCCATTCGGATATCGAAATCCACGTAGATGAAGAAAGTACGATTCGCCCGCTGTTCACTTCGCAAGAAGAGCTCGACGAATTCGTGAAAGCGCACGAAACGCAAGATGTAAAGCGCGGAGACCTTTCGACCCACACGGGAAACCTCTATATCGGCATGGATTCCGGCTCGACCACATCGAAAGTCATCGTCATCGACGACGAGGTGCGCGTGCTGTACGAGCACTATACCAACAACAAGGGAAATCCCCTTTCGATCATTCAAGAAATCGTACAAGATATCTACGAGAAAAAGCACCCCGACGCGACGATCGCCTACACGGGCATCACGGGCTACGGGGAAGACTTTATTAAAGCCGCACTTCAAGTGGATACGGGCGAGGTCGAAACGATCGCGCACTACACCGCGGCCAAATACTTCCAGCCGGAGGTCGACTTTATCCTAGACATCGGCGGACAAGATATGAAGAGCATGAA
>CAZFWK010000107.1:0-6174 GCA_964522555.1 uncultured Peptoniphilaceae bacterium
CTATCTTTTCGGGAAACACCGTTCACAAGCAGTTATCGGAGTACAGATGGCAAGTGCCTATGTCGGTACGCTACTCATGCCACCGCTCTTTGGGCTCATTGCGAATCGAATTCAGATCGCGCTGCTTCCCGCGTACTTGGCAGCGCTCTTGCTTATCATGTTCATAACGAGTGAAAAACTAAAGCGGATCGCCCCGAGAATTTATCCGACGTCTGTCTAAATTTGGATAAATACTGACAGCCAATAGAATGAAAGAACAAAAGCGTGAGATTTGCGGAGTCTCACGCTTTTGTTCTTTCGTTATCGATAGAGTCTTGCTTCCTATCTTTTATTGCAGGCTCTGCCGTGCTTTCTCTGACGATGAGTTCGGGGACGAAAATTGGGATTTCGGAGACGGATGTCTGATTCTCGATCGACTCGATCATACTAGCAGCGGCATAGGCTCCAACCTTTGTGATCGGTTGGCGCACTGTAGTGAGGGGCGTGCTCACCATCTCAGCGAAGCTGATGTCATCGTATCCGACGAGTGACACATCGGCAGGGACAACGACGCCCAAGTCTTTAAATGCGCGCAAAGCACCGAAAGCCATCAGATCGTTAAAGCAAAAGACCGCTGTATAGTCGGTGTCGCGAAGATAATGGATACCTGCGGTGCCGCTCGCCGTTTGGTAATTTCCGTTATAGATCAGGCTTGGGTCGAAGTCGATCTGGTGCTCTTTTAGTGCGTCCATATACCCGAGAAGGCGACCGTGCGAGTCTTCAAGATGGGGAGGGCCGGTAATGCATGCGATTCGAGTATGCCCGAGCTGAAGGAGGTGTTCACAAGCCAGAAAGCCGCCGGTTTGATGGTCGATCTTTGCAATCGAAACGCCCGGTGTCTGATAGGAGCGGTCGATCATGATATAAGGCATATTATGCAGTTCAAACTCTCGATCGATATTTTGGAATTTGTGGATGTCGATATCGGACGACATACAGTAGAGCACCCCGTCGACCCCTTTTGCCGACAATACATTGATATATTCGATATCTCGTGAATAATGGTCTCCAGTATTACACAGAATCATCGTCCACCCGCGCCTGCGGCATTCTGTCTCTACCGACTTCGCCAATGCGGAGAAGAAATTGTTGTGAATATCCGGAATGAGCAGTCCGATGGTTTTTGTTTTTTTCGTAAGCAAGCTGATGGCAATCTGATTCGGTCGATAATCTAACTTCTTAGCCGTGTCCAGTACGAGTTTTCGCGTAGATTCCGGGATTTTATGCGCCTTATTATTGAGCACAAGTGACACGGTGGTGATCGAAAGATTGGTTGCAGCTGCGATTTCTTTAATGGTAGCGGCCATAGATACTCCTTATCGTACGTTTCTCTACTTTAGAATATCATAAGTCCCGAAGATTCCAAAAGAAAAGGGTAAAAGATCAGAATACTTATAATTTAAGATTGACAGATCGAAAAAAAGTATCTATAATAAACACTATCAGTAGGTACAACGTTTTTCCCGTTGTGCATGGATCTTTTCATGTGCTTAATTTTTTCGAAATTGGTAAAACCTTTTACCTACACAAATTCAGAGGAGGAATGGCAATGAAAAAGTTTTTGGCAATCGGTTTGGTATTCGTAATGCTGATGGCTGTAGTTAGCGGCTGTACGCAACCAACCGCAACCACGGAAGCAGGAGCAACGGAAGCCGGTACAACTGAAGGAGCGGCATCCGGTGAAAAATTACGTGTAGCACTCGTCTACTCGGGATTCTTGGGAGACAAGTCCTTTAACGACTCCGCGCACGAAGGAGCGATGAAAGCGGTCGAACAATACGGTATCGAATTGAAGGAAATGGAAAGTAAAGAACCCACCGAGTGGGAATCCAACTTTGTAGCGATGGCTGCAGACGGATATGACTTGGTCATCGGCGTTTCGACCCAATTTGAAGAGATCGTAACCAAGCATGCGCCCGAGTTCCCGGACACGAAGTTTGCGATCATCGACGGCGTCGTCAAGGGTGACAATGTCGTGTCTTCTACTTTTGCTCAAAATGAAGGCTCATTCTTAGCAGGAGCAGCAGCTGCAATGTTTACCACGGCAACGGATGTTCCGGGTGTGAATCCCGAGAAAATCATCGGTTGGGTTGGCGGAATGGATATTCCGGTTTTGGCGGACTTCTTTACCGGTTATCAACAAGGGGCTAAGTATGTCGAGCCCGATATTCAAATCCTCCAATCTTTCGCAGGATCATTCACCGATCCGTTGAAAGGAAAAGAACTTACAGTAGCCCAATATAGCCAAGGCGCAGACATCGTCATGAACGTTGCATCGGGTACCGGAACCGGGATCCTAGAAGCGGCGAAAGACGAAGGTAAGTACGCAATCGGTGTCGACCTCGACCAAGACTCCGTTTATCCCGGAAGCATCCTCAC
This sequence comes from uncultured Peptoniphilaceae bacterium, assembly GCA_964522555.1. Classification (GTDB taxonomy): domain Bacteria; phylum Bacillota; class Clostridia; order Tissierellales; family Peptoniphilaceae; genus JAAYQA01. Next base: position 2,419 of record CAZFWK010000107.1, read on the forward strand.
TTCGATGCTAAAGAGAGTCGACGTAGCGACTTTCATGGCAATTGAATCGGTAGTCGACGGCTCTTACAAAGGAAACGAAACGAATTATCTCGACATCAGCAACGGCGGCGTAGGTCTTACCGACATGACGGTTATCAAAGAAGCATTGGGAGACAAGTTCCCGAAAGATCTTCCCGAGAAAATTAAAGAGTTGGAAGAAAAGGTAAAGAGCGGCGAAATCAAAGTCGAATCTTACGAAGGATTCGGTCGGAACTAAATGGATAGGTTGGTGTGAGAAATCACACCAACCTTCATATTATCGAAGGGACGGAAAATCGATGGAAAATTATATCCTCGAGATGAAGGACATTCAAAAGAACTTTGATTTCGTAAAAGCGATTTCTAATGGACAATTCAATCTCAAAGAAGGAGAGATTCATTCGTTGATCGGTGAGAACGGTGCCGGGAAGTCGACAATGATGAAAATAATCTATGGGATTTATCCAAAGGATGCCGGTGAAATCTTGATTAGAGGGAAATCGTTCGACAAGCTCGACCCCTCCACCGCCATCGATAACGGAATCGGGATGGTTCACCAAGAGTTTATGCTGGTCGATGAGTTGAACGTGTTAGAGAATATCATTCTGGGCTTCGAACCTCGTAAGGGTGTCACGATCGATTTTGCGAAAGCCCGTAAAGAGATCCAAACGTATATCGATGATTATCATATGGATATCCAGCTCAACAAAAAGATCAATCAGATTTCGGTAGGGGAAGCCCAGCGAGTCGAGATTATCAAGACTTTGTATCGTGGCGCGGAAGTATTGATACTGGATGAACCGACGGCTGTACTCACTCCACAAGAAACGGATAAGTTCTTCGAGATTTTAACGAATCTGCGGAAGGATGGAAAATCGATCGTATTTATTTCCCATAAATTAAATGAAGTAATGGAGATATCCGATCGAATCACCGTCATGAGACAAGGCTTTTTTGAAGGAACGGTAGACGTAGCGGATACCTCTCCTGAAGACCTTGCGAAGAGAATGGTCGGTAGAGAAGTTCTCCTGCGGGTCGATAAAAGTCGCTCTGAGATCGGGAAAACCGTGCTAAATGTAACCGATCTCTGGACATCCGGAGACAAAGAGGTTTCAAAGATCCGAGGGATAAACTTGGATGTTCATGCCGGAGAGATCCTAGGAATTGCAGGAATCGACGGAAATGGACAAAGCGAATTTATCGAAGCGATTACGGGTCTCCGACGTGTCGAAAAAGGGACCATTATTCTCGACGGCACCGACATCACGAATCGTTCGCCTCGACAGATCCGAGATGCGGGTATCACCCACATACCGGAAGATCGAAACCTGCGTGGGCTCAACCGCGGCATGAACATCATGGAAAATATGGTTGCTGTAAAGATCGATCAGGAGCCGTTCTCGAAAAACTTTGCGATGAATCCCAAAGCGATCGAAAAACATTCGGTCGAATTGATCGAAAAATATGACGTGCGACCAAGTAATCCAAGAAATATTACCCAAGCTTTATCGGGCGGGAATGCGCAAAAGATCGTCGTCGCGCGCGAGGTAGATGCCGATGGGAAGCTCTTAATCGCGTCGCAGCCGACTCGTGGAGTCGATATTGGAGCGATCGAATCGATTCGAAAGATATTAAACGAGGTCAAGGCGAATGGGAAGGGGATTTTACTCGTCTCTGCCGACCTGGAAGAAGTGCTTTCGCTTTCCGATCGAGTAGCGGTTATGTATGAAGGTCGGATCATGGGAATTTTGGATGCGGAAGAAGCAAACCGAGATAATGTGGGGATGCTGATGATGGGCGGCGAAGAAGTGATGAAAAGCAAAGCGAAAGGGGCACTCGTATGAAAAAACCGAACAAGTATATGAATCTCCTGCTGACTTCGCTGGTTGCACTTTTAATCGGTGGAATCATCATGCTGATTATGGGACACAATCCCGTCGAAGCGTATATCCAGCTTTTCAAGGGCGCTTTTGTCGGGAAACTCAATCTCGGTACAACGCTACAAAAATTCTTACCTCTTTTAATGACTTCGATGGCATTCGCGGTTGCAGCAAGAGCCGGCGTGTTTAACGTCGGAGTAGAGGGAGAGATGTATTTAGGTGCGATCGCAGCGGCATGGGTAGGCTATACCTTTACAGACTTGCCGGGTGTGTTCATCATTTTACTCGCTCTATTGTTCGCTTCCGTAGTGGGAGCACTTTGGGCGGCGATCCCGGGTGCACTTTATACAAGACTCGGGGTTAACGAAGTGTGCGTCACGATCTTAATGAACTATGTCGCCATTCACATCACATCTTATTTAGTGAACGGACCGATGAGTGCAAAGACAGGCGTTCCGCAAACACCGGCGATCGCGAAGAGCGCAGAGTTATTGCAATTTCTAAAACCGAGCCAAGCTCACGTCGGTCTTTTTATCGGAATTGCGATCGTTGCGTTCGTCATTTGGCTTTTGAGTCGCTCGACGATCGGCTACAAGATTACTAGCATCGGGTTGAACCCGAAGCATGCAGAATACGTCGGGATCGATCCGAAAAAAGGGATCATGCTGGCGATGATGATAAGCGGGATCATGGGCGGCATTACCGGTGGATTGGAAGTGCTTGGGACTTACGGCTACTTTTTAGGCGGGTTCTCTGCGGGCATTGCCTTTGACGGAATGTTGGCGTCCCTGATCGTAAAAAATGATATCAAAATGGTTCCCTTTATGGCATTCTTCCTATCGGTACTGAAGGCCGGAGCGCTCGGGATGGAGCGATACACCGGAGTTCCAAAGAGTGTGGTAGACATGATCATCGCGATCTTTATCATTTTTGCAACCATGGAGACTTTGTTTGCTTTCTTGGAAAAGAGAAAGAAAACGACAGCCTCTTTGGACACGAGCGCGTAGGAAGGTGATGAAATGGAATTAGGTTCAATTCTCGATATCTCGTTGATTTATGCGACCATTCGATCGGCTACGCCTATCTTATTTGCGGCTTTGGCGGCAACGATTACGCAGCAAGGGAACATTACCAATATCGGAACGGAAGGGATTATGCTTACCTCCGCATTTGCAGCGGTTTTGGTGAGTTATATGACCGGAAGTTGGATTCTCGCGATTCTCTTGTCGGTTTTGGTCGGAATCCTGACTTCTCTTATCATGGCAATCGCGCATATCCGTTTCGATGCCGACATCACGGCGATTGGTATTGGGATCAATATTTTCGCGCTGGCGATTACAAAGTTTGGAATTCAGCAATTTTTAGGCACAACCGGAAGCTTTACGAGCCCGCAAATTGTGGGGATCCCAAAGATCAATATACCGTTTCTCGAAAACTTCGAAGTTCTGAATAAAGTTTTCAATAACTGGTCCTTGATGGAAATCGTAGGGATCATCTCCGTGTTCGGTATGTATTTTCTACTGTTTCGAACCGTATGGGGATTGCGGCTCCGATCAGTTGGGCGCTTCCCGATGGCGGCTGAAACGGCCGGGATCAATGTCAATCGTATGAAGTACAGCGTTATGGTGATCTCCGGAATCTTTGGCGGCCTTGCAGGCGCTCACCTTTCGATCGGATATTCCCAAATGTTTATCGAGAATATGACGAACGGGCGAGGTTTTATGGGAGTCGCTGCGATGTTCTTTGGCGGAGCGAATCCGGTCCTGGCGTGGGTTGGAAGCCTATTGTTCGGTTTTGTGGATAGTGTAGGAAGCAGGCTCCAAGCGTATGGTTGGCCGTCTCAGTTCGTACTGATGTT
>CAZFWK010000108.1:0-6149 GCA_964522555.1 uncultured Peptoniphilaceae bacterium
ATGGAGACCTGCCTTCGTACGGAGTTTCCTATCTGGACGAAACGGATACGCTAAGACTTCTCGCGCTGAGCATCAGCGGCGAGGACGGTTCGATTTCCCTGATCGACTTACAATAGGGAAACCAATGCGTTTTGAAACAATCGATATAAAATACCACAAACGCTTCCAGTTGGTTTGCTTTTTCTGTCGAGTAGGCGTATAGTGTGGGTGTAAACAAAATACAGGGGAGCTTGTGTTGGCAGGCTGAGAGGAAGTATACAACTTCGACCCTAGACCTGATGCGGATAATGCCGACGTAGGAAGCCATAAAGTAGACTTTTACAGGAGGTACCATTCGGTATCTCCTGTTTTTTTGGCGATTTGATTGCCGTGAGCCGGAAGCGCATTGATATGTGGATCGAAATAGAGGGAGGATGTAAAATGGGAAAAACGAATGTGAAAAAACTCTCCATCGCGGGGGTGCTCTGTGCGGTGGCGGTTATCGGAAGTCTATTTTCGATTCCGATGTTGGGGAGTCGATGTGCGCCGGTGCAGCACGCGGTAAATATCCTGAGTGCCGTGTTGCTGGGGCCAACCTATGGGCTCGGCGTGGCTTTTAGCGCTTCTCTAATCCGAAATATTCTAGGCTTAGGAAGCCTGATGGCTTTTCCCGGAAGTATGTTCGGCGCTTTGTTTTGCGGTATAATCTACTGGAAGACGAAAAATATTTACGCTACATTCCTGGCCGAAGTAATCGGAACGGGTGTCGTCGGCGGTCTATTCGCCTACCCGGTTGCGATCCTACTGATGGGGCAGAGTGCGGCGAATATTGCCGTATATGCGTATGTCTTTCCGTTTTTTATATCTACGTCGGTGGGGGCATTGGTGTCGACCCTTTTGATCGACAGATTGGAAAAATCGGGTACCCTGCATTCCACGCAACGCGTCTTAAACGGGTAATGGGAAAGGGTTAGAAAATTTACTTAAGTAAAGGAGTGTTTAAGCATGGCAAAAAACAGAATCATTTGTACACAGAATGAGGTGGATTATCTATCGATCCGAAAAGCGATGACAGCCGGGGCGAGAACGGAGGCGGAAGTGGCGGATCAAGCCGGTGTGTGCCTCGAATGTGAGGGTTGCAAGAGCGAGCTACCGGGGATCCTTTCATCCGTATGCGGGTGCAAGGGGGTGTCGTTGGAAGCCGTAGTCAATGCCGTGAAATGTGGAGCGGATACGGTTGAGAAGGTCGGTGTTGTGACCGGGGCCGGTACAGGCGTCGATGAAGTGACCGGGGAAGAGTGCGGGAAGTGTAAAGGGCTAGTCCAAAATATCATCGATCTCGAAAGATAAGGGCTTTCTGAAAGAAATCAAAATCATTATTATAAACAGGAAAGGCAAAGGCGGTTCGATTCTCAACTCTCGCGGCGATTTGCGAAGCATTGGATTGTCAACCGGGTGAACTCCTAGATGGATTAGAAATTGAAGGGGTCGACGTACCAAAGGAATTCGTTCCGGATACGGAAACCCTGTACTATGCTCCGATTCTGAGTAAGGAAGATCGATCCGCTCTCTGTAGGGGGTATGACCGCGATACAGGTCGATACTATATTTTTGAATCCGTACAATGAGAAGATCTTGGGACAGAATTGAATCTCGATTGTATGACAAGAAAAAAGGACCTCTCAATGCGGAGTTTCCGTTTTGGAGGTCCTTTTCTTTACCCGGGAGTGCTTTAATTTGTTGCCACTCCGTCGACCAGCAGCGTTTTGATAAAAAGAAACTGCGAGACGAAGATCGTGAGCATGCCATCTCGAGTCGGAAGACTCGGCTTCACGTATACGCTGATTCCGTTGGATTCATGGCGCTCATAGAGTTCGGGTGATTTTGGTTTTCCCATTTTCACGAATGGTCTTACGAGGCTGCCGCCTCAAGTGGTTTGCATTTCGACCACAATATAAACATCCGATTCGCCTTTGTTTTGGATCAGATCTCTTGCTTGATCTTCTACGATAATATTCATAATCCACCTCCATGGTGCTATTTCATACATACCCGTGTATAATGGATTTACACAATGTCTATGAGGTGGTCGGTTTCGGATTTTCCTATCGGTTAACTTTAGGAAACAATTTTCCGATCGCACTTCCCAAGAAATAGACGATTACTGGGCAAAAGAGAGCGATCCCGTAAATGATGGGGGATAAGTTGTAGCTGCCGTGACCGTATACGAGGATACTCATAAAGGCGACGCAACTTTGCAAAGAGTGGCTCACCATGGCTGCAACCATCGATCCGGTCGTCAGAAATACAAGGCTGAAGCCCGCGCTGGTAATAAAATAGGCCAAAGTCATAACGCCGAATGTCAGATTGGATACATGCGGCAGGATGAATGCGATCGCGGTAAAGGCGATGGCGAGTAGGGACGGAATGCCTGCGATCGACTTGGAATTCGGAAAGAACCGCAAGAGTCCGTCATGGAAGGAGCGAAACATCACGCCGCGATACACGAGTTCTTCAAAAATTGGAGCAAACACGGACCCGGCGATGATTAAAATGAGGTCGGTTTGAAAATTTGTTCCGAAACCTCCATTTTTAAACTCTGCAACGGCATCGGATTGCACGCCACCCACTTTTCCCAGAATATAAAAAAGAAGGTGCGTCACGACGAATACGCTGATCACGATGATCAAATTCTTTTTAGTGAGCGCGCTCTCACCATAACCGAGGTCAGAAGCGGTGGGATATTTACGACTGAATGCCCATACCAGGGCAATGGAGATCACGGCAAGAAGTGCAATTTGGATGAGCGGATTCAGCTGCGACAACAAACTGTCCGGACCGCCGATGGATAGGACGCCCGACAAAAGTGCCGATACGATCGTCGCGACAAAGGGGAAGATCGCAAACCAGATCGGCCACTTTGTGGGGTTTTTTGCGAGTTGATTTTGTATGGGATTCAATGATAATTCCTCCTGATTTTGTAACGAATGACAAGCATTTTCAATATATCATAGCGATCACTCGTGATTAAGATAAGAGGGAGTTCGTAAGGGTATTGTAATTCATTTGGGTGTGGGTATAAGAAAAGAAGCCGTTGGATCGAATTGAATAGGCTAGTGATGTGCATTGACGAAAGAAAGTAGGATCATGATGATGGAAATAAAGAGGCTCGAACACGATTTTTCGATCTGTAAAGTACACGATTATTCACTCGTAAACCCGAATGATGAATTTTGCTTTACGGGTAGTACCGAAGAAGAAAAGTCTTTCGTTTGCATTACGGAACGAGTTCCGGAGAACTGTATCATACGAGAAGATGGGTGGAAAGCGTTCAGAATCCAAGGGGTTTTGGATTTTTCGCTGATTGGGATCCTCTCTAAAATCGCAACGATTTTAGCGGATAACGGGATCGGGATTTTCGCGGTCTCGACGTATAACACCGACTATATTTTCACAAAAAGTGCGGACTTTCAGCGCGCGGTCGATCTTTTGGAGGGTTCAGGCTACAAATTTGTTGAATAGGAGCGGATGCACATATGCAATATTTACAATTCCTCCGCCAGTTCCAGGATGATCCCTTCCGGACCGCGAATATAGCAGAGTCTGTAAGTATCTTCGTATTGCTGAATCTCGCTAAATGCTTCTGCGCCGAAGTTCTTTAACAATTCGATTTTTTCTTCCAGATGATTCACCGAAAAACAAATATGCCGAATGCCCGCCAGATTTACGGCGGGTTTTGTTCGTTCTTCGTCGCTCGAGGGGGAGTGATATTTGACCAGCTCGATCCAAGTCTGCCCGCCCGGAACACCTAGCCCGATGCATTCGGTTTGCACTCCATCCAGTCCTACGACCGCATCCAAGAGCTCGCCCTGCATTTTCCATTCCGCCCGTACTTCCAGCCCTAATGCTACGAAGAAGTCTTTTGCATTCGAAAGATTACTTACATTGATGCTGATATGATCGATTCTTTGTATGCTCATCGGACACCTCATTCAATCAAAGTCGTATCGATTATTTTTATTTCATCCATCACGGGCATCATGAGAACGCGTCCGGTTCCACGATATACATTCACGAGGCCTTCTCCAGATGCAGCCGACCCGATGAGCGATTTTCCGGACCGTTCGACGGAGAAGTCCAGACTGCCGGACCAAGCGATCGCCATGGGGCCGTCGATCTTCAGCACATCGTTTTGCAGCTCGATCTCGATGAGTTCCGCCATCGGGCAATCCGACTCGAGAGCGACAACTCCGCTTCCCTTCAAACCGAGATTAAAGAGACCTTCGCCTCCCATCGTTGCAGAGGAGAGGGTAGAGCGCATTACGGCTTTCAATTTCACCTCGTGGTCACAGGCGAGAAACAGCCCGTCTTCTACGACCGCTTCGCCGTTCCAATCGTCGAGGTCCAATAAAAGGATATGCTTAAATGTGGGTTCTAAAGCAAGAACCCCGCTGCCGGTATATTCGGGTTTGATCGCGGATTCGCCGGTGACCGAGCCCCGGATTTTCTTTCCGAGAAAATCGCCAACCCCTTTGATCCCGGTGGTCGCCCGCACATCGCCCAGCATCCACTGCATCGCACCGGCTTGGATTGTCACATTGCTCTTTTCGATGTCGCAAACCAATTGCCTGCGTCGGATGTTCATGAGACTCGCATAGTATTCCGCTTGTGCGGTTTCTTTCGTCACGCTTAAGTCTCTCTTGTATTCAACGACTTTAAAAGCACCAAGCTCTGAAACTACCCTTACATCGTCATTGTCATAAAAATTATGAATCGTAAACATATTGAATCCTCCTGCTAGAAGCGTACTGTGTTGAGGTCATTATACCATCTGTAATTCCGCCTTATGCGACGAAACTGCTGTTATTCCAATAAAATTTACATAAAATTCACAATGGTGACCGGATAAAGTGCTACACTAAGGGATAATAGCATTATTAGTAAAGGAGAATTCCATGACACCAAGAAGTATTATTTTAATCGCAATCGCGGTTGCGATCATCGTGTTAAAATCGAAAGCGAAGAAGAAAGGCTTGCCCAATCACAAAGTATTGGCATTTTTTACCGCAATGTTTGCGCATATTTTGGTTTTCGGACTGATTGCCACGGCGATTTTATTTCCCGGTTTCGAGAAACTGGAGACAACCGGTCCCTACGAAATTCAAACGGAAATACTCGAGCTTACAGACCCAACCCGCTCGAATATCTTCCATCCCGTTGAAGGGGAACGCAGCTTATCGACAGCGCTCTACTATCCACTGGGCAATGCGGTAGAAAAAGGCACCGCACCTTTGGTCGTATTTTCACATGGCGGTTTAGGCGGGAAAATCAGCAATATTTCCCTCTATGAAGAACTGGCAAGCCACGGGTATTTCGTAGTCGCGATCGATCATACCGGCCATGCCTTTGTAACGAAACTAAAAGGAAAAAATGTCTACATAGATAGAGGGTACATGGATGAAATTTTGCGAGAACACCCGGATCGCGATCCGGTAGAATCCGAAACCCTATACAAGAAGTGGATGAAATTGCGAACGGATGACATCGGCTTTGTGATCGACTACTTCAAGGAGAGTGCAAAAAGCGGAGCAGCTGCGCATTCCATGATCGATCCGGAGAAAATTGCGGTGACCGGGCATTCGTTGGGTGGATCCGCCGCGCTGGGTATGCCCAGAATCCGAGACGATATCGACGCGGTGATTGCATTGGAATCGCCCTTTATGGTCGATATTACCGGCGTTGAGAATGGGAAATTCACATGGAACGAGACGGAGTATCCGGTGCCGATGCTGAATATATATAGCGACAATGTCTGGAAGATACTCGATACGGACATGCGTTATGCGCAAAACAAGCGATACTTACGAAATGACGAGAAGATCGCTTATTACTATGTAGAGGGCAGCAGCCACTATACTTTAACCGATTTATCCCTGGTATCGCCCATGTTGGTAAAGCTGATTGGGGGGCCGTATGAACTTCCGCCAAGGGAGGGGCTTCTCAAGATCAATGAATTGAGCGTCAAATTCCTGGCCGAGCATTTGCGCTAAGCGATTGTGATAATATGAGGTATTTCGTCCATTTTTTATAAAAAGCCATCGCAAGACAATGGCTTAGAGTGTAGACAAAGTCAAATGAACTGAATGGGTTTGCATAAACCGTGACTCCAT
>CAZFWK010000109.1:0-6124 GCA_964522555.1 uncultured Peptoniphilaceae bacterium
AGGAATACGAGCGCATTCTTCGGAGGCGTTGGACTCCCCTGATGGAGTCACGGTTAATGCAAACCCATTCAGTTCTTTTGACTTTATCTACACTCTACCCCGGATAAGATTCATCCGGGTGTTTTTCATTGAGCGCACTACCTTCGTATGTTATTCTGTAGAGAGAAATTGGGAGGGGAATATGACCGTACTCGAAAAAAATAAATTCGCGCTCTCCGGAAGTGCGCTGAAGTGGATTGCGATGATCACCATGCTGATCGACCACATCGGAGTCATCTTAATCGAAAACCGATACCCGATGGCTGCAACTCTCAACTTTGCAGACGAATTGTCGGTCTTATATTTCGCTTGCCGCATGATCGGGCGACTCGCGTTTCCGATCTTCGCTTTTTTGCTGACGGTGGGAGCCTTTCACACAAGAGACATCCAAAAGTACGCCCTGCGCTTAGGCGCGTTTGCGATCCTGTCGGAAATTCCGTTCGACTACGCCTTCTTCGGGGGCATCTATTGGGGATACCAAAATATTTTCTTTACGCTCTTCATCGGTCTACTGATGCTTGCGCTGATCCACAGGACCGAAAACATGGGGCTTCGGATCCTGTACTTGGCGCTCGCATGCGTGACCGCGTGGCTCTTAAAGACCGACTACGACGCGTACGGCATCATCGTGATCTTTGTGATGGACCTGTTTCGCCAAAATCCGAAGCGTTTCGTCATCCCCGCAGGGATTGTGCTGTTGGGGCAAGTGGCGGCACCGCTGGCGCTTCTACCGATCTGGCAGTACGACGGATCGCGAGGCAAGCAATCAAAGTACCTGATGTACGCCTTTTACCCGCTTCACATCTTGGCGCTGGCGCTTATCGCGAGGTACTGGCTATGATCTTCGCCGATCGACTTCTCCATTGGTTCGACGCAAAGAGGAGGTCGATGCCTTGGCGAGACGACCCTTCGCCGTATCGGGTGATGGTGTCGGAGATCATGCTGCAACAAACCCGAGTGACCACCGTGATCCCGTATTTTGAAAGATTCGTAGAAGAACTCCCAAACCTTCAAGCGCTAGCGGAAGTTCCGGACGAACGCCTGCTCGTACTCTGGCAAGGGCTCGGCTACTACAGCCGCGCGCTCAATCTGAAAAAAGCCGCGGGCAAAGTATTGGAAGAACACGGCGGAACGATCCCGGATACGAAAGCGGTGCTCGTCACCCTTCCCGGGATTGGCGACTACACCGCAGGCGCCATCGCCTCCATCGCTTTCGGCGAGAAGGTGACCGCGATCGACGGCAATGTGCTCCGCGTATTCTCGCGCATCCTCAACAGATCGGACGATATCGCGCTACCTCGCACTAAGAAAGAGTTTGAGCCGCAAGTACTCGAGAGAACGTCGGAAGATCGCCCGGGCGACTTCAACCAAGCGCTGATGGAACTCGGAGCGCTGATCTGCCTTCCGAAAAACCCGAAGTGCGAACACTGCCCGATGACAGTGGAATGCTTGGCTTACGCGCACGGAACGCAAAGCGCGCTCCCGGTGAAAGGCAAAGCGAAAGGCAGGACCATAGAGCCCATGACCGTTTTTCTACTGAAAGACGCTGCACAATACGGAATCCGGCAACGCGATGCGAAGGGGCTTCTCAAGAAAATGTGGGAATTCAAAAACACTGAGGGGCATCTAAGCGAAGCGCAAGCCGAGGATTATCTTGAAACGCTCGGATACGAAGTCGAGCACATAGAAAAAGGCCCCTCCCATACCCATATCTTTTCGCATAAGGAATGGCAGATGATTTCGTATAAAGTCAAAGTTTCACAAACGCAAGAAACGCTTCTTTGGGTCGCAAAAGAAGAGCTGGCAGAATACGCCATCCCGTCTGCATTTTCCTTTTTATTGGAGGAAGTTCGATAGAAGCCGAAAGAAGCGGTATCACCTGCTAATTGTGTATTGACAGACAACCCCGTTCGATGAAATAATAGGGGCATGAACCTAGGAGGGTAACATGAAGAAGAAACATGCAATTATTTTTGCGGTGATCGTGGTTGCGGTCTCTGCTTTGCTCATAGCCAACGAATCCTTCAGATGGTGGGGTGTGTCGAATTATCAAAAGGTGACCAACACCTTCACCCGGATCGAGGTAGCGGAAGCGATGAAGATGGACGACGAAAATGTCGACCACTTGCTGTACATCGGAAGAGAAACCTGCCCGTACTGCGTGGAGTTTGTGCCCATCTTAAAGGAAATGGCGGAAGAACTCGGCCAAAAGGTTTACTATTTGGATTCGGAAGACACGCAGACAAACGATGGACTCAAGGCGTTTCGTGCGAAATGGGAAGTGCAATATGTGCCAACCCTGATCTATTTTAACGGAGAAGAAGGCATCACGATCGATGTCGAAAAGCCAAAGGAAGAAATGCTAGCAGAACTAAAAGCGGCAATCGAGAAGTAAAGTGGGGGAAACCCCGCTTTTATTTTTTTTCAATGAAACAAACACAGATATTTCTTTTATAGCACCGCTTTGTCGTGCTGTAGGATAGGATTTTTCGCGATTGGGTGATAGAATAGATAGCAAATCAACAAATAGGAGGGTTCGGTACATGCAAAAGTTTAAGAGAGTGCTGGTGGCCAACCGAGGCGAGATCGCGATACGAATATTTCGCGCTTGCCAGGAGCTTGGCATCCGCACGGTAGCGATATACACGAATGAAGACAAAGCTTCGCTCTTTCGTACGAAAGCGGACGAAGCGTATTTGATCGGGCAAGGAAAAGGTCCGGTTGAAGCGTACTTAAATATCGAAGAAATCATTCATATTGCAAAGACCAAAGGGGTCGACGCAATCCACCCCGGATACGGATTCCTTGCGGAAAACCGCGAGTTCGCGCGCCAATGCGAAGAGGCGGGGATCGTGTTTATCGGGCCGAATCACCATATGATCGAGCAATTGGGCGACAAGGTGCAGTCGAAACGCGTCGCGAAGAAGGCCGGCGTACCCACGATTCCGGGGGTCGACTCCGTAATTAAGAATGAAGCGGAAGCGATCGATTTCGCAAACACCGCAGGCTATCCCGTTATGATCAAAGCGGCAGCAGGTGGCGGCGGGCGCGGGATGCGCCTGGTCGAATCGGAAGAGAATCTGCTCGAAGCGTTCCACAGCGCGCAGAACGAAGCGGCCAAAGCGTTCGGCGACGACGGAATCTTTATCGAGAAGTATTTGGAGAAACCCAAACATATCGAAGTGCAAGTTCTGGGCGACAACTACGGCAATATCGTGCACTTGTTCGAACGCGACTGCTCGATTCAAAGACGCCATCAAAAGGTAATCGAGTACGCGCCGGCAATCTGCATCGATGAAGAAAAAAGGCAACAAATCTGTGAAGATGCCCTTAAGATCGCGCGCTCCGTAGGATATCGAAGTGCGGGTACGGTCGAGTTCTTGTTGGACGCGAACGACCAGCACTATTTCATCGAAATGAACCCGCGGATCCAAGTCGAGCATACCGTGACGGAAATCGTGACTGGGATCGACATCGTACAGAGCCAGATCCTGATCGCAGAAGGCTATCCGTTGGACTCAAAAGAAGTCAATCTGGGCAATCAAGAGGATATTCGCGTGAACGGCTACGCGATTCAGTGCCGAGTCACCACGGAAGACCCGCAGCATCAGTTTGCGCCGGACACCGGCAAGATCGAAATGTATCGCACGGGCTCGGGTTTCGGCGTGCGCTTAGACGGCGGTACAGGCTACACGGGTGCTGTGATCAGCCCCTACTACGACTCGCTGCTCGTAAAGGTGACGGCGTTCTCGCGCTCCTTTGAAGACGCGATCCGCAAGGCGAATCGCTCGCTTCGAGAGACTCGCATCGAAGGCGTCATGACCAATATCGGCTTCTTGATCAATGTGCTCAATCACCCGATCTTCCAAAGCGGAAAGACCGACACGGGCTTTATCTCGAATCATCCGGAGCTATTCAATATCGCACCGAGGGACGACAGCGAACTGAAGCTGTTGACCTTTATCGGAAACAAAGTCGTAAACGAGCGCTCGGAATTGAAGCAAGACCTCGACGTGCCGATTATCCCGCAAGTGGAAGTGCCGGAGAATTTGCGCGGTTCAAAGACCGTGCTCGACGAAGAAGGCCCTGAAGGCCTGATGGAGTGGATCTTAGACCAAGACCGCCTGCTCATGACCGACACTACCCTGCGCGACGCGCACCAGTCGCTGATGGCTACGAGACTCAGGACGCGCGACATGCTCCGAATCGCGGAAGCCACTTCCGTGTACGGAAAGAATTTATTCTCGCTCGAGATGTGGGGCGGGGCGACATTCGACGTAGCGTACCGATTCCTACACGAATCGCCTTGGGACCGACTCACCCAGCTGCGTGAAAAAATCCCGAATGTGCTCTTTCAAATGCTGATCCGCGGTGCAAATGCCGTCGGATACAAAAACTATCCCGATAATATCATCCGCAAGTTCATCACGCATGCTTCGGAAAACGGAATCGACGTATTTCGCATCTTTGACTCGCTCAACTGGTTAAAGGGCATCGAAATCGCGATGGATGCGGTGCTGCAAGAAAACAAAGTCGCGGAAGGTTGCATCTGCTACACCGGCGATATTTTAGACACGACGAGAGACAAGTATTCGCTGCAATACTATGTCGACATGGCGAAAAATATCGAGAAGATGGGAGCCCATATCTTGGGAATTAAAGATATGGCGGCGCTCTTGAAGCCGTATGCGGCAGACAAACTCATTCGCGCATTGAAAGACGAAATCACGATCCCGATTCACCTTCATACGCACGACACCAGCGGAAACGGCGTCGCTACGCTGTTGATGGCGACACAGGCGGGCGTCGATATCGTCGACTCGGCATTCTCGAGCATGGCGGGGCTCACCTCGCAACCTTCCTTAAATGCGATCGTCGCGGCGCTTGAAAATACCTCAAGAGATACCGGTATGGACATTCGCGAACTCGAGTGCATCTCCCAATATTGGGAAGCCGTGCGCCCTGCGTACAGCGCGTTTGAGTCGGATCTGAAATCAGCCTCGGCCGAGATCTACCGCTACGAGATCCCCGGTGGGCAGTACTCGAACTTGAAGCCGCAAGTGGAAAGCTTTGGGCTCGGACACCGCTTCGACGACGTAAAAGAGATGTTTAAAGAAGTAAACGACATGGTCGGCGACATCGTAAAGGTTACGCCTTCTTCGAAATTTGTTGGCGATATGGCGATCTTTATGGTTCAAAACGACCTTACGAAAGAAAATATCGTAGAAAAGGGACAGGGCATGTCCTTCCCGGATTCGGCCGTTTCGTACTTCCAAGGTATGATGGGGCAACCCGAAGGCGGATTCCCGGAAGACCTGCAAAAAATCGTACTGAAGGATGTCGAGCCGATCACCGTACGACCGGGCGAGCTCTTGGAGCCGGAAGACTTCGATGCGATCCGCGCGCATCTAGCAACGATTATGGACGAAGCTCCCACGGAAGAAGATGTGATCAGCTACGCGATGTATCCGAAAGTATTTGAGGAGTATATCGCATTTATCAAAGAAAACGGCGAGCTCACCAATATGGGTTCCGACGTGTTCTTCCACGGGCTGTATGTCGGAGAAACCGCCGAGATCGAAGTGGGCGAAGGAAAGGTACTGCTCGTAAAGCTTCTGCACGTAACCGACCTGGCCGACGACGGCACAAGAGGTGTCGTGTACGAGGTGAACGGTAACCGCAGAGAAGTTCGCATCTTTGACAAAGCGTCCACCAATGTACGCACTTTCGAGCAAGCGCTCATGGCGGATGCGTCGAACCCGCTTGAACTCGGAGCGGATATTCCGGGCACGGTCATCAAGGTCAATGTGTCGGAAGGCGACGAAGTTAAAAAGGGCGATGTGCTGATGGTGCTTGAGGCGATGAAGATGGAGATGAACGTGATCGCGCCGCAGGATGCGATCGTAGAGCTTATCCACAAAAAAGTGCAAGCGTCCGTCAAAGCGGGCGAGTTGCTCCTGAAATTAAAAGAAGCGTAGAATCAATCACAGCCCCATTAACTTGGGGTCAGATTGTAGACAGAGTCAAATGAACGGAATGATTTTGCAAGAGTCGTGACTCCGTCAGGGGAGTCCAACGCGCTCCA
>CAZFWK010000110.1:0-2133 GCA_964522555.1 uncultured Peptoniphilaceae bacterium
TGACGAAAATCTTACGCAAAAAAAAAGACGTAGCGAACCACGTCTTTCTCTCTTTAACAGTATTTGTCCCGATTCGGGTTGAACTTTGCTTCCATCTTGTGGATACCGCGCAGTTCGATTTCTTCTTGTTGGGCGATGGCTTCGGCTTTGGCTGCGTCTTGCGGGTCCTCTAAGAGTATGCATACGCCGCAACACTTGCTGGCTTCTCTTGGGGTCGGCGCGATCGACAGCTTTAGGCCTTCGGCTTTTAGCGCTGTGTAGAGTTTCATGGCGCTGTTCACGTCATGAAACAGCAACCACACTTTCTCCATTATGCGCCGATCATCTCGATGAAGGCGCCGATTCTCGTACGGAGTTGTTCCGCGTCTTCGTCGGTGTAGTCGGTTTCGATGCCCAATACGGGGATTCCGGCTTCTTGTAGCGCGCGTTCGACGGTGTAGCCTTCGATGTCGTAGATGCTGCAGAATTTGAGGTTGACGTCGATTACGCCGTCTACTTTGAGGTCTTTCGCAAGGCGGATGATGTCGTCGACTCGTTCGGTATTCGGCGTGAAGCATGCGCAGTGGATATTCATATAGCGCGAATTCAGCGCGTCGATCATGCCTTCCATGTCGGTCGGTACTTCGTCGACCAGCCCTTCGTAATAGCGGGAGCCTGTGCACATTTCTTCTCCGACTACTGCAGCGCCGCTGGTTTCTACGATGTGGTGGAGTTTCCAGTTCGGGATGGAAAGCGGGGTTCCGCTTAAAAGAATGCGCTTGGTGCCTGCCGGGAATACGGATACGCCTTCTTTTACTCTTTCTTCGAGCTCGTCGCAGAGTTTATTGGTCATCGTTGCGAAGCGTGCAGGGTCGTCGTAGAATGCGATTTGTTGAATCAACAGTACATCTTTTCCGCTGATCGGCACTTTTTCTTCCTTGCGGAATTCGTTGAGTCGCGCAAGCGCACGGCGTTTGTTGTTGATCAAAACGATCGCGTCGTGCAAGTTTTCTTCGGTGACTTCGTTTCCGGTGAGTTCTTCGACGACTTTTTTATAGCCCACGATCTCGTCTCTCCAGTGCAGGAGGTCCTTTTCTCGCTTCATTTGGGGAAGGTCCATAATGTGCATGGGTGCGTCTTCCGAGAGGATCTCCCAAGCTTTCTTCTTTCCGTCGCATGTAGTTTCTCCGATAAAGAGGTCCGCAATGCTGAAGAACGGGCAAGTGCGGTCAAAGCGCGCACCCAGTGAGGCTTTGATCAGCGGGCAGGTTGCGGTGGGTACATATCGTTCGCCGCCGGGTACCCAAAATTGGGAGCCGCTGCACAGGCCGGTTGCGATCGCGCCGGCTGCGATTGCGACTTCATCCGGAACGTGGATGCAAAATGTCCCGATGACTTTCCCGCCGGCTTTTTGGTGTTCAATCAGTTCCGAAGGGCGGATGCCGTGGATGTCGGCCACGACCATATTGAAGAAGTCCATCCCTTCCGGGCGGTTTTCTTGTGACATGTAGATATCGCCGAAGGCGATGGGGAGTGCTTCACAGAGTAGATCATGTGTTTCGATGTCCATTTCGAGATCGGTCCACATTTTAATATTGTCTGTCAATGTTCTTCCTCCTGTAGTGTATGTATCCATTCTTGGATTTGTAGAAGCGCGTTGGGAGTAAGATCGCTCAGATTCAGGATTGCGGGAAAATTTCTTTCTGTATGAATGCAATCTTCTTGCAGAAGCGGCAAGCCCGTTACGCTCTTTGTGGTCGGTAGTTCTTCGCAAGCGAGCGTATGCAGTGCATAGCCCGGTTGTTGGTCGAGCCGATCCCATAGCGTGGGGTCGACTCCGTCCAGGTTGACATAGGTGAGGTCCAAAGCTTTTCCTTTGGACTGCGGCCTACTTTTTGCGGTTTCGATCCATTCGCGAAGGATCTTTTCTTGCTCTTCTAATGCGGGGATAAAGCGGACTCCGTTTTGGATGATCACCCATTCCCGCACGGAGAGTTGCCCGGTCGAGACGTATGCAGAAAGCACTTCCAATTGCATGCGAATCACAATAAGACGGTGCTCTGCGGTCTCCAATGCCTCCGGCTCCACCGGACCGAATTCTTCTTCAACAGATCGGTCGAAGCGCCACGGCCGCCCAGGTAAATCCAGCCGTTT
>CAZFWK010000110.1:2143-5805 GCA_964522555.1 uncultured Peptoniphilaceae bacterium
TCTTGTCTCGTAAAAAGGGAAGCACGACTTCTCTTCTTTCACATGCCGTGTTGACCGCGATCACCGAAGATGCGTGGATCAGCGGACACTTATCGGTCTTGGCATACCCGATCGTCGCTCGAAGAGGCGCGCAAAGCGGTCCCACGGTTTCTTTCGTGAAGCCTAGCGTACTGTCGTCTTGGCTCATGACGGGGATCGGCCACGCACCTGCAGCCCACAGGCGAGCGGCGGGTACCCATCCGAGCGTACCGACGACCGGTATACCGCATTCTTTTTTTAGCAGCGCCGTTACATAGGCTTCGTCCCGCGCGAATTCGAGTCGCTCCAGGCTTTCCGAGGGAATCATTCGGGTTTCTTGCCTAAAAGAGCTGCACCGATTGCGCCGGCATAGCGCGCTTTTTCGTGCGTTTCGACGGGCGCTTCCAATTTTTCCGCTAATGCTTCTACCATATAAGGGCTTACGGAAAAACCGCCGGTTAGAAAGTATCTCGTGCCCGGCATGCGATGCTTCATCGTCTGCGTATAGACTTTGTTTACGATCGATGCGATAACCCCTCTCGCGATATCCGTTTTCGGGGTGCCCTTTCCGATTAAGGAGATGACCTCCGACTCCGCAAACACCGTGCACATCGAAGAGATCTTCACCTCTTTGCCATCTTTGGCAAGCGTAAACATCTCAGGCAAGCTGCAACCCAAAGAAGCCGCCATGATCTCAAGAAATCGGCCGGTTCCCGCGGAGCACTTATCGTTCATCATAAAGTCCATGACCTGCCCGTTCTTGATCGTGATGATCTTCGTGTCTTGCCCCCCGATGTCGATGACGGTAAGGTCTTGCCCGGAAAGATACCCCGCGCCTTTGGCGTGACAGGTGATTTCCGTGACGACTTTATTCGCAAAGTCGACCGATACGCGGCCGTAGCCTGTGGCAGTCCAGCTCGCTTCCGAGATGTCGAAACCGTCTTGTTCGATCTCACTCTTGACTTGGGCGGCCGTCGCTTTGCTATCCCATCCGGTGGGGACGGTTTTCGCCCATAAGATTTCCTTTTTGTTCTCGTCCATCACAACTGCTTTCGCCGCGGTTGAGCCAATGTCGAGTCCTACATGTACCATTTACATCCCTCACAATCCAGCTTCAGTATATCGAAGATGGCTAGTAGTGGCGAATAGATAGTATTTATGACGTGATAAGCTTTGTTTATGCTCGAGATTTGGATGCCCCTAACATTGGCGATGTCGTAGGGTGTTACCTTGTGTAACATCGCGTTGATGAGGGTTATGTAGCGGTTCAGAACGCAATCTCGTAAAGGAGTACCTCTAGCCCGGCGGTGCCGGACAAGCCGAGCACCCTACGGCTTCGATGAGAGACCACTTGCCCAAAGAAAAAAGCGCCGTTTCCGGCGCTTTGCTAATCAAAGAAGTCTTTTACTTTATCAAATAGGCTACGTTTTCTCTCGTGAACCTCTTCCCCGCCCGACTCTGCAAATCGTTTGAGGAGGTCTTTTTGCTCGTCGGACAGCTTTTTCGGGGTTTCGATGTGTACTGTAAAGTACAAGTCTCCCTTTTGCCCGCGCATGTTTTCGATCCCTTTGCCTCGCAATCGGAACCGTTCGCCCGTTTGCGTTCCCGCCGTGATCTCGAAGATCTCTTGCCCTTCGAGCGTCGGGATCTCGAGGTCTCCTCCGAGCGCCGCTTGTACAAAGCTGATCGGCATATCAAAGTTAATGTTCAAGCCTTCCCGAATGAAGAGTTCATGCGGCTGTACGTGAAAGACAATGTACAAATCCCCTGCGGGGCCGCCGTTTTTCCCTTCGTGCCCTTCGCCCCGAAGTGGCATCACGTCGCCGTTGTCGACCCCTTTGGGTACTTTGATCCGGATCTTCTTTCTTTTGATCTCCATGCCTTCACCGTGGCACGTTTCGCATGGGTTTTCGATCACTTCGCCCGTTCCCTTACAGGTGGGGCAGGTTTCCTGCCTGACAAAACGGCCGAACATGGAGTCTTGTGTGTATTGCACTTGCCCGGTTCCGTGGCAGGTGGGGCAGGTCTTCTTGCCGTCTTCTTCTGCCGACCCGGTTCCGTCGCAATCCGTGCAGTGTACCGCACGCTGGAAGCTGACTTCTTTCTCCGCGCCGAACACCGCTTCTTTAAAGGGAAGCGTGATGTCGACTCGTACGTCGCCCCCGACTTGCGGGCCGTTTCGTCTCGCTTGGGTTCTTTGCGAGTATCCGCCTCCGAAGAGGTCGGAGAACAGGTCGCCGAATATATCGCCCATATTGCCGTAGCCGGCTCCTCCGCCGCCTGCGCCGTTTTGGAAGATTTGGTCGCCGTAGCGATCGTATTGTGCGCGCTTTTCTTCGTTCCCCAGGACCTCATAAGCCGTATTGATTTCCTTGAGCTTTTCCTGCGCCTCTTCGTCCCCGTTATTCAAGTCGGGGTGATGTTTTTTCGCGAGTTTACGATACGCGTTTTTTATTTCTTGCTGGGAGGCCTGTTCGGAAACACCCAGAATCTCATACAGATTTCGCAATCCTTGCACCGCCTTTACAAAACTTCATCTATTGTATCAAAGTCAAGCCATTCCGTAAACAAAGAAAAAGCCGCCTCTTTCGAGACAGCTCCGTGCTGTTTCAAAGTCCGTTCAGTCGAGTCCGGTATACCCCTTTCGGCACGCTCACGGACCGCTTGCAAGCCTTGCGCATTTTGATGCTTTTCAAAATGCAATGCAAGACTCATGCAAAGCTTCTCCAAGCGTAAGCTCTCACGCTTGGTTAAGAAGCGATTGCGGCCAGGATATGGCCTCAAGGGGTATACCGCCCTCTCCTTCTCTCAACTATTCATCATGCTTTGTCTACATGCTTGTTTCCTCTTTCGAGACAGCTTGTTCTTTTGATTTTACTGCTCTTCTTCGTCGTCTACTACTTCGTAATCCGCGTCGACTACGCCGTCATCTTGGGCGCCTTCCGCTTGTCCTTCCGCATTTGCTCCTACGTTTTCGTAAAGTTTTTGCGAGATTTGGTAGAAGTCTTGCGTTAGGGTGTCGGTTTTCGCTTTGATTTCGTCGAGATGATCCGATCCGATCGCGGTGCGTAGCTCCTCGATTTTTTCTTCGATATTCTTCTTTTCGTCTTCCGATACTTTATCGCCTAAGTCCTTGAGGGATTTTTCGGTTTGGTAGATCATGGATTCGCCGTTGTTTTTCGCTTCGATCAGTTCTTTTTGTTTTTTGTCTTCGTCTGCGAATTGCTCGGCTTCCGCTACCTTACGCTTGATCTCGTCGTCGGACAGTTTCGTCGATGCCGTGATCGTGATCTTTTGTTCTTTTCCGGTTCCCAAGTCCTTTGCTGATACGTTTACGATCCCGTTTGCGTCGATGTCGAAGGTGACTTCGATTTGCGGTACGCCTCTGGGTGCTGCGGCGATCCCGGTCAATTGGAATCGGCCTAAAGTCGTGTTATCCTTCGAGAATTCACGCTCTCCTTGCAATACGTGGATGTCTACCGCGGTTTGGCTGTCGGCAGCGGTCGTGAACACTTGGCTCTTCTTCGTGGGGATCGTGGTGTTTCGTTCGATCAGTCGAGTCGTTACACCGCCTAAGGTTTCAAGTCCCAAAGAGAGCGGGGTTACGTCTAACAAAAGCAGGTCTTTTACTTCACCGGACAGCA
>CAZFWK010000110.1:5815-6107 GCA_964522555.1 uncultured Peptoniphilaceae bacterium
ATGTCTTTTTGCGGCTCTTTTCCGATAAGCTTCTTCACCGCATCTTGTACAGCGGGGATTCTCGTCGATCCGCCGACCAAGAGCACCTTCTCGATGTCGGATGCTTTGAGCCCTGCATCTTTCAGTGCATCTTGTACGGGGGTAATGGAAGCTTGTACGAGGTCTGCAGTCAGTTCATCGAACTTTGCACGCGAGAGGTCGATATTTAAATGCGCCGGTACGCCGTTGATCGCCGTGATGAACGGGAGGTTGATATTGGTGGTCATCGTGGTGGAAAGCTCTTTCTTTCCTT